>CAJFPI010000244.1 GCA_904398675.1 uncultured Oscillospiraceae bacterium | reverse complement strand
CTGCGCAATGGTTCCATGGGGGATAAAACGGTCTCCCGTGTTTAGGAGCCGTACCTGCGCCGGCACCTGCGCTGCCTCCAGCGCCGCTGAGAGCTGCTGTCCTGCCGATCCGGCGGGGAGACAGTCCTCCACCACTACCAGCCGCCCGGTGCTGCGGACACTTGCTTCCACCTCGCAGCGCGGCAGCGGGGCGATCTGATTCAACTTCAGGACCTCCGCCCGGATCCCCTGCTCCGCCAGGCGTTCCGCCGCGGCAAGCGTTTCATTCACCAAAGTGCCATAGGACACAAGGGTGACATCTGTCCCCTCACGCAGCCGGACTGCGGGCAGATGGTTCCACCCGCCCATGTACGCCCCCTGGCATCCCCTGGGGTAGCGGACAGCCACCGGCCCATCTACAGAGAAAACCGCCTCTTCCAGCATTTCGGAGAGCTCCAAAAAGCTGGCAGGCGCAAAAATCGTCATATGGGGGATCTGACTGAGATAGCCTACATCCGCCACGCCATGGTGAGTGGCCCCATCCGGCCCCACCAAACCTGCCCGGTCCACTGCCAGGACAACATGCAGGTGCTGCAGCGCTATGTCATGAAAAAGCATATCATAGCCCCGCTGCAGGAATGTGGAGTATACGGCGAAAACAGGAATCAGCCCCTGTTTCGCCATGCCGCCGGCCATGCTGACCGCATGCCCCTCTGCGATCCCCACATCAAAGAAACGGTCGGGGTAATATTGAGAAAAGCTCTCCAGTCCGGTCCCCTCCGCCATGGCCGCCGTGATGACACAGAGCCGCGGCTCACGCGCTGCCAGTTTCTCCATTGTCTCACCAAATGCGGCGGAAAAGTCACGCTTGGCCGGGGCCACGACGCCTGTCGCCAAATCAAAGGGGCCTACGCCGTGATACCGGTCCGGTGTCGCCTCCGCCGGGGCGTAGCCTTTCCCCTTCTTTGTCTTGATATGGACCAGAACCGGCCCCTTCAGCTCTCTGGCCCAGCGCAGCGTGTGGCACAGCTGTTCCACATTGTGGCCGTCTACCGGCCCGAGATAGGTAAAGCCCATGTCCTCGAACATGGTGCATGGCAGCAGCAGCTTTTTTAAGGCGGTTTTCACCCTGTGGTTAAAGCGGTAGAGCCTCCGGCCTCCAGGCACACGGCTCATGAAATTCCGATAGTGTTTTTTGAAACGGTAATAGCTGGCACGGGTGCGGATATAGGAGAGATGGCTGGAGACGCCTCCCACATTTTGGTTGATGGACATACCGTTGTCGTTTAATATGACAATCAGCGGCTCGTTAGACGCGCCCGCGTCATTAAGCCCCTCATAGCTCAGACCGCCGGTGAGCGCACCATCTCCAATGAGAGCAATGACGCTGTAGTCCTGTCCGGCAATCGTTCTTGCGTGGGCCATGCCCAGCGCCACAGAGACAGAATTGGAGGCGTGACCGGCAATGAAAGCGTCATGGACGCTCTCCTCCGGCTTGGGAAAGCCGGAGAGCCCTCCCATCTGGCGGAGGGTGTGGAACCGGTCCATCCGGCCGGTCAGGATTTTATGGATATAGCACTGGTGGCCCACGTCAAAAACCAGGCGGTCCCTGGCTGTGTCAAAGACGTGGTGGATCGCCACCGTCAGCTCCACAGCTCCCAGGTTGGAAGCCAGATGGCCGCCGGTTTTGGAGACGCTCTCCAGCAGAAATTCCCGCAGCTCACCGCACAAAGCCTTGAGCTGAGAAATGCTCATGGCCTGCAGATCTCCGGGAGATCGAATCTGTTCGAGCAAAGCAATCGAACCCTCCTATGCATGCCGGTGAAACAGATGCAGTACCCTGCCCACCCAGTAGACAACCGATGTGCTGCGTTCCATGGCAAAGATCTTTCCCAGGGCCTTCCCACCGATGGTAAGCCCCGATACCAGCGCTGTGATGCACAGCGAGAGCAGCATCGTATTCATGTCAAAGCTCTCTCCCAGGGCTGACACAATCACTGCAGCAGTGGCGCCGCTGACGATGCCGCAGATATCGCCGACCACATCGTTGCAGAAACTGCTGACCTGGCTGGCCCGCCGGATCAGCCGCAGCGATTCCCTGGCCCCTGGCGCATGGTGTGAGGCCATGGAGTGGAAAGGCCTCTCGTCAGCGGTAGTCACCGCCACGCCGATGATATCAAATACAACGCCCAGGGCAATAAACCCCAGCAGGATAATAAAAGAGACCGCCAGGCTCGCTTTGCCCAGCAGCTGATTTGACACCAGGCTGAGCACAGCGGACAGCGATACAGAGATGAAAAAAACCCGGATGGGCCAGCTCAGCCGCCCCGGTTCCCGTTTCCCCTTCTTTTTTCCCCTGTCTCCCTTGGTAGCCACTTTCCCATGTCCTCGCTCATAATCGTCTATGAACTTGTCAGATCACAGCCCTTGCAGCGGCACGGCGCACGGAAAAGAAACGGCGCCTGCCGCCCGCAAGGGCGATCCAACATAAGGCTAATGCAGCGGCAGCAGATAAGGTAAATCTTACGGCTTAGGTACGGGTAGGCTTTCCCCGGCGCGCACCTGTCGTTGCCGAACAGGCGGTTTCCCTTTCAGCGCGCCGCCGCAGCGTTGCCTCTTCCGCGGGACCCGACTGCCACTGAGTCCGCACTGCAATCCCTCATCTGCCCGGGAATGACAGCCTAGGTGATTTCCACAGCAGTCTTACCGTCCCCTATCCTCTTTTGCAGATAGGGTTTCAAGAGACTGTACGGGGCGCACCCTGGCCGGGGCGCGCCTCGCCTCAGCGTCTCTATTCACGCCTTATCCACGCAAGGAAGGCTACTCTGCACACAGCGTTCACGGCGCAATGGCCGGGTAGCACCGCATTGCAGGTTCCAGCCTGAGTCGTACAGCGGTCGCGTACCGCAAACGGGAGTCCGCCGCTGCACAAGGTCAGGTCTCCACGGCGGAAGGGTCGCCTTCCCCATGCCATTGGGGACCGCCCTGCCGCCGCAAGCGCGGGGGTCCGCGCTTTCCTCTCAGCACCCACCCCAAACTGGGCGTATGAAGCAGGCACCAAGGGTTTCACAGCTATGCCCTTAAAAGGATTTTTAGGCCCTTCTTCAGAGACGGCAGATCTGACTAGGATACTGCGCCGCTACTTAGCAAATTTTATTATACCACACTTTATCGCAATATACAAGCTAAACTGTATACTTTTACAAAGGAACCCGGGCGTGTATGGGCAGTTTCTGTCTTTCGACACAGAAATGCTCCATTTTCCCTGCCAGAGTTGCAATGCGGGACTGTTCGTGATATGATATAGCAAGTTTGCGCCATTTTCAGGAAAAAGGGCGCACCCCGCCCAAACCCGGCGGTGATTTGCATGACAGGAGGGGCCTTCCTTTATGGATATTTCTATGAATCTGCAGCAGATGTATGCCGGCCTTGGCATCTCCCCCGCTGTGTTAGAGCGGGGCGAGGCGGCGCTCCGGCGCCTGCGCCCCCGTTTCGAGGAGATCGACGCCGTGGCGGAGTACAACCAGGCCAAGGTGCTCTCTGCCATGCAGGAGAACAAGGTGGATGCGGCCTGCTTTGCCGCCACCACCGGCTACGGCTACAACGACGTGGGCAGGGAAAAGCTGGAAAAGGTCTATGCCCATGTCTTTCACACTGAGGCGGCCCTGGTCCGGCCTCAGATCACCTGCGGCACCCACGCTCTGGCAGTGGCTCTCAGCGCCAACCTCCTGCCCGGTGACGAGCTGCTCTCCCCTGTGGGCATGCCCTATGACACGCTGCAGGAGGTCATCGGCATCCGTCCCTCCCCCTGCTCCCTGGCGGAGTGCGGCGTGAGTTACCGGCAGGTGGATCTTCTGCCGGATGGCTCCTTTGACTTTGAGGGCATCCGCTCTGCCATCAGCAGCAAAACAAAGCTTATCACCATCCAGCGCTCCAAGGGTTATGACACCCGTCCCTCCTTCTCTGTGGAGCAGATCGGAACGCTGATCGCCTTCTGCAAGTCGGTAAAGCCGGACGTTATCTGCATGGTGGACAACTGCTACGGCGAGTTTGTAGAGCTCTCCGAGCCCTCGGATGCGGGGGCCGACATGGTAGTGGGCAGCCTCATCAAAAATCCCGGCGGCGGACTGGCCCCGGTGGGAGGCTATATCTGCGGCACGGAGCAGTGTGTCCAGCGGTGCGCCTATCGGCTGTCTGCCCCCGGCCTCGGCCAGGAGGTGGGGGCCAATCTGGGCCTTTTGCCGGCCCTGTTCCAGGGGTTCTTTCTGGCCCCTACCGTGACAGCCGGCGCGCTGAAGGGCGCCATTTTCGCCGCAGCGCTCTATGAAGAGTTTGGATTCCGCTGCATTCCCGGGGCCAATGCAGGCCGCCACGACATCATTCAGGCAGTGGAGCTTGGAAGTAAGGCGGCCATGGTGGCCTTCTGCAAGGGCATCCAGGCGGCGGCGCCGGTAGACAGCTATGTGACGCCGGTGCCCTGGGCCATGCCCGGCTATGACAGCGACGTGATTATGGCCGCCGGCGCCTTTGTCCAGGGCAGCTCCATTGAGCTCAGTGCCGACGGCCCCATCCGCCCCCCCTACGCCGTCTATTTCCAGGGCGGTCTCACCTGGTACCACGCCAAAACCGGTATCCTGATGAGCCTGCAGAAAATGGCTGACGCGGGGCTTGTCCAGCTTTAAGACGCCCCATCCCTGATGATTTGTGAGGAGTCCATGCCGAACCGATACTTCCGGCGCCGCCCGCCGCCCTTCCGCCACAGCTTGCAATCCCCCCGCCGTGCGGGAACAAACTGTGTGAAATAGGAGTAAAAATTTGATATGATGTGGTTTTGGTTTTCTCTGATTACCCTTTTGTGCTGGAGCGGCAGCGATCTCTTTTCCAAGATCGGCTGCCGCGATCCCAAGGACCATTACGGCCATTTAAAAATGGTAATGGCTGTTGGTGTGGTGATGGGTCTCCATGCGGCTTACGAGATCTTTGTGGGCGGCACGGTGATCAACCTGCAGATCCTTTTGACCTACCTCCCTGTCTCCCTGCTGTACATCGGCTCCATGACCCTGGGATATCTGGGGCTCCGGTACATTGAGCTGAGCATCTCCTCCCCCATCTGCAACTCCTCCGGGGCGCTGGTGGCTGTGCTGGCCCTGGCCACCGGCGGCATCGGCTCCATGCAGCCCATGCAGCTTGTGGCGGTGGCCCTGGCCTGCATCGGCGTCATCGGCCTTGGCATTGTGGAGGCCACGGAGGACGACGAGCTCCGCGCGGCACGGCAGGAGCTGTCCAACTACAAATACGCCAAGAGCTGGGTGGCCCTGGCCCTGCCGGTGATGTACTGCCTGCTGGATGCGCTGGGCACCTTTGCAGACAACCGGGTGCTGGAGACACTGAGCGGCGTTGTGGAAAACTACGAGGACAGCGCCAACGTGGCCTATGAGCTCACGTTCCTTCTGGCGGGTGTGATCTGCTTTATCTATGTGGTGCTCATTAAAAAGCAGCGCCTTGTACCCCGGGCAGAGTTCCCGAAATACACCGGCGCCATCTTTGAGACCGCCGGGCAGTTCGCCTACATCTATGCCATTGCCGACACGGAGCACCTGCCCATGTCCGCGCCTATCATTTCCTCCTACTGTGCCGCCTCCGTCCTCTGGAGCCGGATCTTCCTGAAGGAGAAACTGTCCTGGAAACACTATCTGATGATTCTGATCGTTGTGGCCGGTATTGCCATCATGGGATTTTTTGACGCCTAATTCGAGAAAATTCATAAAATGAACAGAGCGGCGGAGACACAGCTGTGTCTCCGCCGCTCTGTTCATTTTATGAATTTTCTCGAATTAGGCGTCAAAAAATCCCATGATGGCAATACCGGCCACAACGATCAGAATCATCAGATAGTGTTTCCAGGACAGTTTCTCCTTCAGGAAGATCCGGCTCCAGAGGACGGAGGCGGCACAGTAGGAGGAAATGATAGGCGCGGACATGGGCAGGTGCTCCGTGTCGGCAATGGCATAGATGTAGGCGAACTGCCCGGCGGTCTCAAAGATGGCGCCGGTGTATTTCGGGAACTCTGCCCGGGGTACAAGGCGCTGCTTTTTAATGAGCACCACATAGATAAAGCAGATCACACCCGCCAGAAGGAACGTGAGCTCATAGGCCACGTTGGCGCTGTCCTCGTAGTTTTCCACAACGCCGCTCAGTGTCTCCAGCACCCGGTTGTCTGCAAAGGTGCCCAGCGCATCCAGCAGGCAGTACATCACCGGCAGGGCCAGGGCCACCCAGCTCTTGGCGTATTTGTAGTTGGACAGCTCCTGCCGTGCCGCGCGGAGCTCGTCGTCCTCCGTGGCCTCCACAATGCCAAGGCCGATGACGCCGATGCAGGCCAGGGCCACCGCCACAAGCTGCATGGGCTGCATGGAGCCGATGCCGCCGGTGGCCAGGGCCAGCACAGCCACCAGCGCCCCGGAGGAGTTGCAGATGGGGGAGGAGATGCTCAGCTCAATGTACCGGAGCCCCAGATATCCCAGGGTCATGGAGCCGATGTACAGCAGGGAGACAGGGAGGTAGGTCAAAAGGATCTGCAGGTTGATCACCGTGCCGCCCACAAAGATCTCGTAAGCCGCATGGAGACCCATCACCACACCAACAGCCATTACCATTTTTAAATGGCCGTAATGGTCCTTGGGATCGCGGCAGCCGATCTTGGAAAAGAGATCGCTGCCGCTCCAGCACAAAAGGGTAATCAGAGAAAACCAAAACCACATCATATCAAATTTTTACTCCTATTTCACACAGTTTGTTCCCGCACGGCGGGGGGATTGCAAGCTGTGGCGGAAGGGCGGCGGGCGGCGCCGGAAGTATCGGTTCGGCATGGACTCCTCACAAATCATCAGGGATGGGGCGTCTTAAAGCTGGACAAGCCCCGCGTCAGCCATTTTCTGCAGGCTCATCAGGATACCGGTTTTGGCGTGGTACCAGGTGAGACCGCCCTGGAAATAGACGGCGTAGGGGGGGCGGATGGGGCCGTCGGCACTGAGCTCAATGGAGCTGCCCTGGACAAAGGCGCCGGCGGCCATAATCACGTCGCTGTCATAGCCGGGCATGGCCCAGGGCACCGGCGTCACATAGCTGTCTACCGGCGCCGCCGCCTGGATGCCCTTGCAGAAGGCCACCATGGCCGCCTTACTTCCAAGCTCCACTGCCTGAATGATGTCGTGGCGGCCTGCATTGGCCCCGGGAATGCAGCGGAATCCAAACTCTTCATAGAGCGCTGCGGCGAAAATGGCGCCCTTCAGCGCGCCGGCTGTCACGGTAGGGGCCAGAAAGAACCCCTGGAACAGGGCCGGCAAAAGGCCCAGATTGGCCCCCACCTCCTGGCCGAGGCCGGGGGCAGACAGCCGATAGGCGCACCGCTGGACACACTGCTCCGTGCCGCAGATATAGCCTCCCACCGGGGCCAGTCCGCCGCCGGGATTTTTGATGAGGCTGCCCACTACCATGTCGGCCCCCGCATCCGAGGGCTCGGAGAGCTCTACAAACTCGCCGTAGCAGTTGTCCACCATGCAGATAACGTCCGGCTTTACCGACTTGCAGAAGGCGATCAGCGTTCCGATCTGCTCCACAGAGAAGGAGGGACGGGTGTCATAACCCTTGGAGCGCTGGATGGTGATAAGCTTTGTTTTGCTGCTGATGGCAGAGCGGATGCCCTCAAAGTCAAAGGAGCCATCCGGCAGAAGATCCACCTGCCGGTAACTCACGCCGCACTCCGCCAGGGAGCAGGGGGAGGGACGGATGCCGATGACCTCCTGCAGCGTGTCATAGGGCATGCCCACAGGGGAGAGCAGCTCGTCACCGGGCAGGAGGTTGGCGCTGAGAGCCACTGCCAGAGCGTGGGTGCCGCAGGTGATCTGAGGCCGGACCAGGGCCGCCTCAGTGTGAAAGACATGGGCATAGACCTTTTCCAGCTTTTCCCTGCCCACGTCGTTGTAGCCGTAGCCGGTGGTGGCGGCAAAGCAGGCCGCATCCACCTTGTTCTCCTGCATGGCAGAGAGCACCTTGGCCTGGTTGTACTCCGCCACGGCGTCGATCTCCTCGAAACGGGGGCGCAGGCGCCGGAGCGCCGCCTCGCCCCGCTCTAACACAGCGGGGGAGATGCCAAGGCCGGCATACATCTGCTGCAGATTCATAGAAATATCCATAAAGGAAGGCCCCTCCTGTCATGCAAATCACCGCCGGGTTTGGGCGGGGTGCGCCCTTTTTCCTGAAAATGGCGCAAACTTGCTATATCATATCACGAACAGTCCCGCATTGCAACTCTGGCAGGGAAAATGGAGCATTTCTGTGTCGAAAGACAGAAACTGCCCATACACGCCCGGGTTCCTTTGTAAAAGTATACAGTTTAGCTTGTATATTGCGATAAAGTGTGGTATAATAAAATTTGCTAAGTAGCGGCGCAGTATCCTAGTCAGATCTGCCGTCTCTGAAGAAGGGCCTAAAAATCCTTTTAAGGGCATAGCTGTGAAACCCTTGGTGCCTGCTTCATACGCCCAGTTTGGGGTGGGTGCTGAGAGGAAAGCGCGGACCCCCGCGCTTGCGGCGGCAGGGCGGTCCCCAATGGCATGGGGAAGGCGACCCTTCCGCCGTGGAGACCTGACCTTGTGCAGCGGCGGACTCCCGTTTGCGGTACGCGACCGCTGTACGACTCAGGCTGGAACCTGCAATGCGGTGCTACCCGGCCATTGCGCCGTGAACGCTGTGTGCAGAGTAGCCTTCCTTGCGTGGATAAGGCGTGAATAGAGACGCTGAGGCGAGGCGCGCCCCGGCCAGGGTGCGCCCCGTACAGTCTCTTGAAACCCTATCTGCAAAAGAGGATAGGGGACGGTAAGACTGCTGTGGAAATCACCTAGGCTGTCATTCCCGGGCAGATGAGGGATTGCAGTGCGGACTCAGTGGCAGTCGGGTCCCGCGGAAGAGGCAACGCTGCGGCGGCGCGCTGAAAGGGAAACCGCCTGTTCGGCAACGACAGGTGCGCGCCGGGGAAAGCCTACCCGTACCTAAGCCGTAAGATTTACCTTATCTGCTGCCGCTGCATTAGCCTTATGTTGGATCGCCCTTGCGGGCGGCAGGCGCCGTTTCTTTTCCGTGCGCCGTGCCGCTGCAAGGGCTGTGATCTGACAAGTTCATAGACGATTATGAGCGAGGACATGGGAAAGTGGCTACCAAGGGAGACAGGGGAAAAAAGAAGGGGAAACGGGAACCGGGGCGGCTGAGCTGGCCCATCCGGGTTTTTTTCATCTCTGTATCGCTGTCCGCTGTGCTCAGCCTGGTGTCAAATCAGCTGCTGGGCAAAGCGAGCCTGGCGGTCTCTTTTATTATCCTGCTGGGGTTTATTGCCCTGGGCGTTGTATTTGATATCATCGGCGTGGCGGTGACTACCGCTGACGAGAGGCCTTTCCACTCCATGGCCTCACACCATGCGCCAGGGGCCAGGGAATCGCTGCGGCTGATCCGGCGGGCCAGCCAGGTCAGCAGTTTCTGCAACGATGTGGTCGGCGATATCTGCGGCATCGTCAGCGGCGCCACTGCTGCAGTGATTGTGTCAGCCCTGGGAGAGAGCTTTGACATGAATACGATGCTGCTCTCGCTGTGCATCACAGCGCTGGTATCGGGGCTTACCATCGGTGGGAAGGCCCTGGGAAAGATCTTTGCCATGGAACGCAGCACATCGGTTGTCTACTGGGTGGGCAGGGTACTGCATCTGTTTCACCGGCATGCATAGGAGGGTTCGATTGCTTTGCTCGAACAGATTCGATCTCCCGGAGATCTGCAGGCCATGAGCATTTCTCAGCTCAAGGCTTTGTGCGGTGAGCTGCGGGAATTTCTGCTGGAGAGCGTCTCCAAAACCGGCGGCCATCTGGCTTCCAACCTGGGAGCTGTGGAGCTGACGGTGGCGATCCACCACGTCTTTGACACAGCCAGGGACCGCCTGGTTTTTGACGTGGGCCACCAGTGCTATATCCATAAAATCCTGACCGGCCGGATGGACCGGTTCCACACCCTCCGCCAGATGGGAGGGCTCTCCGGCTTTCCCAAGCCGGAGGAGAGCGTCCATGACGCTTTCATTGCCGGTCACGCCTCCAATTCTGTCTCTGTGGCGCTGGGCATGGCCCACGCAAGAACGATTGCCGGACAGGACTACAGCGTCATTGCTCTCATTGGAGATGGTGCGCTCACCGGCGGTCTGAGCTATGAGGGGCTTAATGACGCGGGCGCGTCTAACGAGCCGCTGATTGTCATATTAAACGACAACGGTATGTCCATCAACCAAAATGTGGGAGGCGTCTCCAGCCATCTCTCCTATATCCGCACCCGTGCCAGCTATTACCGTTTCAAAAAACACTATCGGAATTTCATGAGCCGTGTGCCTGGAGGCCGGAGGCTCTACCGCTTTAACCACAGGGTGAAAACCGCCTTAAAAAAGCTGCTGCTGCCATGCACCATGTTCGAGGACATGGGCTTTACCTATCTCGGGCCGGTAGACGGCCACAATGTGGAACAGCTGTGCCACACGCTGCGCTGGGCCAGAGAGCTGAAGGGGCCGGTTCTGGTCCATATCAAGACAAAGAAGGGGAAAGGCTACGCCCCGGCGGAGGCGACACCGGACCGGTATCACGGCGTAGGCCCCTTTGATTTGGCGACAGGCGTCGTGGCCCCGGCCAAGCGTGACTTTTCCGCCGCATTTGGTGAGACAATGGAGAAACTGGCAGCGCGTGAGCCGCGGCTCTGTGTCATCACGGCGGCCATGGCGGAGGGGACCGGACTGGAGAGCTTTTCTCAATATTACCCCGACCGTTTCTTTGATGTGGGGATCGCAGAGGGGCATGCGGTCAGCATGGCCGGCGGCATGGCGAAACAGGGGCTGATTCCTGTTTTCGCCGTATACTCCACATTCCTGCAGCGGGGCTATGATATGCTTTTTCATGACATAGCGCTGCAGCACCTGCATGTTGTCCTGGCAGTGGACCGGGCAGGTTTGGTGGGGCCGGATGGGGCCACTCACCATGGCGTGGCGGATGTAGGCTATCTCAGTCAGATCCCCCATATGACGATTTTTGCGCCTGCCAGCTTTTTGGAGCTCTCCGAAATGCTGGAAGAGGCGGTTTTCTCTGTAGATGGGCCGGTGGCTGTCCGCTACCCCAGGGGATGCCAGGGGGCGTACATGGGCGGGTGGAACCATCTGCCCGCAGTCCGGCTGCGTGAGGGGACAGATGTCACCCTTGTGTCCTATGGCACTTTGGTGAATGAAACGCTTGCCGCGGCGGAACGCCTGGCGGAGCAGGGGATCCGGGCGGAGGTCCTGAAGTTGAATCAGATCGCCCCGCTGCCGCGCTGCGAGGTGGAAGCAAGTGTCCGCAGCACCGGGCGGCTGGTAGTGGTGGAGGACTGTCTCCCCGCCGGATCGGCAGGACAGCAGCTCTCAGCGGCGCTGGAGGCAGCGCAGGTGCCGGCGCAGGTACGGCTCCTAAACACGGGAGACCGTTTTATCCCCCATGGAACCATTGCGCAG
>CAJFPI010000243.1 GCA_904398675.1 uncultured Oscillospiraceae bacterium | reverse complement strand
TCCGCCAGCAGGATGGCTTTAAAACATTGGGTAGCCTCAGCAGGTGGCGCCGCCCTCTAGATGGAGAGGCGCGTCGAGGATGGCCTGCTTGCGCTCCATCACATCACCGGCCTTCAGCTGGGCAATAAAGTTGTCCGCACCGATCCGTTCGATAAAGGCACCGAACCGCTCCCCGGTCTGACCTTGCTCCCGGTAGAGCAGCAGAGCCCGCTCCACCATCTCAAAGACCTCCTCCTTGGTGTAGATCTCATCCACCATGGTGCCCAGACGCTGGCGCTTGCCCCACAGTCCTCCCACAAAGATCCGATAGCCGGCCTTTTCTTCGGTGACGCAGTCAAAGTTGCAGGCGTCCACACACTTGCCGCAGTTATTGCAGGCTTCCCGGTCGATCTGCATGATACCGTCTTCATCCATGTGAGCAGCGTGAACGGGACACACGTCCACCACAGAACATTTGGGACAGCCGTTGCAGTCGTCAGGGTCATAAGCCGGAACCCGCTGCCCCATGATGCCAAAGTCGTTGAGAGAGGGCTTGATGCAGTTGTTGGGACAGCCGCCTACCCCAATTTTAAACTTATGGGGCAGCTTAATGTCGTACCAGCCCTTATAAAACCTCTCATGGAGTTCCCGGGCCAGCTCTTGGGTGTCGATCAGACCGTGGACGCACACCGTACCCTTACAGGCCACAATGGGACGTACCCGGGAACCGGTGCCGCCGGTGTATAGGCCGGCCTGGGCGATGTACTCATTGAAGGGCTCAATGGTGTCATAGGTGAGACCCTGAACCTCCAGCGTCAGGCGGGTGGTCATGGCGATGTTTCCATTGCCGAACTTTTTGGCAGCTTCGGCTGCAACAGCAAACTGCTCGCTGGTGAGCGTGCCGTCCACCGTGATGAGACGGGCGACAAAGTGCTCCCCGTCCCGGGTCATGATGTAGCCTCTCCCTTTTAAGGCCTTCTTTTCTGCAGCGGTGATATTCATAATTTGCTCTCCTCACTTTTTATATAGTTGGCATCTTTGCTTTCTGGCACAGGCTTACTCCTGAAGCTGAGGATTGAAGAGGACCCCGCCCTCCAGGATGCGGGTGTTGGTATAGCCGAAGTGTTTTAAGCGGTTTTGCAGCAGATAGGTGCGCTTGCCGGTGGAGCAAACCAACAGCAGCTTCTCGTCCAGAGGATGCCCCTCCAGGGGCCCATTGACCTGATTGAGCTGGATGTAGGGGACCCCTTTCAGAGCGGGCTGGATCGAAACGTCCAGCATAGTATAGCCCTCGGCCTCCCCAGCGGCGTATTGAGCGGGCGTGATGGTCTCCAGCTTACCGGAGAGCTTGTTCAGCAGAGCGTTCACTGCCACGGCAAAGGGATGGATGGCCGTGGAGAAGGGCGGCGCATAGGCGAAGTCGCAGCACTGCAGATCCTCCAATGTGGCCCCCATAGAGATGGCAGTCACCGCAATGTCGGTCATCTTGTCCACCGCTCCATTGCCCAAAGCTTGAAGCCCCAGCAGCTTGTGGGTGGCCTTATCACAGAGGAGTTTCATCATCATTTTTTCAGAGCCGGGGTAGTAGTGGGCCTTGTCATCCACCGCTACCACGATGGTCTCTACTTCGTAGCCAGCCTTTTTTGCAGCGGCCTCAGTGAGTCCGGTGCGGCCCATGCTGACGCCGGGGAGTTTGGCCACCCCGGTACCCAGGACACCTGGGTAGGCTGGGCCCGTCTCTCCCGCGATCCGGATAGCGGCTAGGCGGCCGGAAATATTGGCCGTGGAGCCCATGGCGGACCACTGCCGCTGCCCGGTGATGCGGTTAGTTACCATGGCACAGTCTCCGACGGCATAGATGTCTGGGTCATTGGTGCGCATGTCGCCATCCACCAATAGAGTACCCTTAAACATCTCCAGGCCGGAGTCGGCTAAAAATTCCGTGCTGGGACGGAAGCCCATCGCCAGAAGCACAGCGTCTGCCTTCATGGGCCGGCGGCTGGTCAGTACCTTTTCTACTTTGCCGTTTCCAGTGATGCCCTCCAAAGCAACTCCGGTGAAAGGCATGACTCCAAGATTTGCCATGACGTGCTCTACATAGGCGCAGCACTCCGGATCCAGAAGCTCAGAGAGCACATGGGGAGCGAAATCAATAACGGACACTTTGACTCCCTGGGCAGCCAGATTTTCAGCAGCCTCCAGGCCGATGAGACCACCGCCAACCACGACCGCCCGTTTGATCGCGCCGGAGTCCACCTTTTCCCGCAGAGACACTGCGTCGTCGGGCGTGCGCAGGAAAAACACATTCTCCAGGTCCAGTCCTTCGCATTGTGGGACAAAGGGATGGGCGCCGACAGCCAGTACCAGCTTGTCATAGGACTCCGTGAAGGACTCTCCAGAGGATAAATCCTGCGCGGTCACTGTTTTGGCGGAGCGGTCCAGGCTTGTGACCTCTACCCCCACTCTCACCTGGGCCCCCGTGAGGGCGGAAAAGGCCGCTGGGGTGTTGACAACCAACTCTCCCCGCTCTTCGATGACATGTCCCACATAGTAGGGCAGCCCGCAGCCCGCATAGGAGATATCCGCTCCTTTGTTGAGAATCATCACCTGAGCATCCGGCTGTTCCCGCTTCAGCTTGGCGGCCACCTTTGTGCCTGCTGCCACGCCGCCTACAATTAATACTTTCATTTTGCTTCAGCCCCCTTATTGACCGACCGGCTGTGACAGAGCATACCTACTGAGCCGGCAAAGCATTATCAATCTATATTATATAGACTTTTTGCAAAAAGGCAAGTATTTTTTCTAAAAAAGAAGTGAATGTTTGAGAGATCTTGGAGAAAATTGCACAAAGACAATGGGGAAATCGAAGAAGAAGCGTTTCTGCTGGAGCGAAAGAGAGAAAAGAGAGCTGCACGAGGAGAAACAGAAAAGAGCCTAAGGAAATTTGACTCCCTTAGGCTCTTTTCTATTTGTATCAATTTTTAAAGGCAAAGTAATTTACTTAATCATGGAAGCGACTTCGGCGGCGAAATCCTCCTCAGCCTTCTCGATGCCTTCGCCAGTCTGGAAGCGGGTGAATGCCTTGACGACAATCTTGCCGCCCAGCTGCTTGGCAACCTCTGCAATGTGCTTCTCCACAGAGGTCTTGTTCTCCTTCACGAAGGCCTGCTGGAGCAAGCAGTTCTCTTCATAGTACTTTCCGATGCGGCCCATGACCATCTTCTCAATGATGTTCTCGGGCTTGTTGGCGTTCTTCGGATCCTCCTTGGCCTGGACCATGAGGATTTCCTTCTCCTTGTCCAAAGTGGACTGATCCACGTCAGACTTGTCCAGATAAGCGGGGTTCATGGCGGCGATCTGCATGGCGATGTCCTTGCCCAGCTCCGTGACCTGGTCGGCGGCAATGCCCTCTACCTCCAGGTTGACCAGTACGCCGATCTTGCCGCCCATGTGGATATAGGGCACGTTCACGCCTTCCGCATAGCGGACGAAGCGGCGGATCTGGATGTTCTCACCGATGGCCAGCACTTTGTCGGCGGTGACGTCCGCTACAGTGCGGTCGGTGCCGGGGTAGGTGCAGGCCTTCAGAGCCTCTACGTCGGCAGGATTCTCGGTTGCCACCAGATTGGCCAGATCCTTGACAAAGCCCTGGAATACCTCGTTTTTGGCGACAAAGTCGGTCTGGGAGTTGACCTCGATGACCACGCCCACGCCGTTGTCAGCAACGATGGCGTAAGACACGCCCTCAGCCGCGATCTTGCCGGCC
>CAJFPI010000242.1 GCA_904398675.1 uncultured Oscillospiraceae bacterium | reverse complement strand
GTGGCTGGGGGTCAGGCAGGAGGCGGTGACGCACTCGGTGGTGCCGTAGCCCTCCCGGACCTGGACCACGGCGTGGTGGTCGTAGAGAAACTTGTCAAAGCGCTTTTTCAGCTCCACGCTGAGGCTGTCCCCGCCGGAGTAGACCCCCTTGAGGCAGCTGAGGTCCGCGCCCTTCATCTTGGGCAGCCGCAGCAGGGCCTCGTAGAGGGTGGGCACCCCGGCGATGAGGTTGCAGCGGTACTTGAGCAGGAGCTTGGCGTAGCTCTCGGCGGTGAAGCGGGGCACCAGGATGCAGCAGCCCCCGCTGGCCAGCATGGTGTGGATGGAGATCCCCAGGCCGAAACCGTGGAACATGGGCATCACCGCCAGCATCCTGTCCCCGGGTCGGAAGAAGGGGTTGGTGGCGATGACCTGGGCGGCCAGGGCGTTGAAGTTCATGTGGCTTAGGAGGATGCCCTTGGTGGTGCCGGTGGTGCCGCCGGAGTAGAGGATGACGGCGGTGCTGTCGACGTCCGTCTCCGCCTGGTACTTCCAGTGGTAGGCCCGGCCCCGGCGGAGGAACTCGTTCCAGCGGAGGATGGGGGCGTCCTTGGGGATCTTTTTCTGCTTGCGGCCCTCGGTGAGCATGTAGCCGGCCTTGATGGGCTGGGCCAGAGCGTCCTTGATGGAGGCGATGATGACGTTGTCCAGGGCCACGTTCTGCCGGATGGCCTCGAACTTGTGGTAGAACTGGTCCAGGGTGACGGCGGAGATGGAGTGGGAGGCCTTGAGGTAGAACTCGATCTCCTTCTCGCTGGAGAGGGGGTGGATCATGTTGGCCACGGCCCCCACCAGGTTCAGCGCGTAGAAGGCCACCACCGTCTGGGGGCAGTTGGGCATGGCCAGGGTCACCCGGTCCCCGGGCCGGATGCCGATGGACTTGAAGGCCCGGGCGCAGATGTGGATCTCCTGGAGCAGCGCGCGGTAGGTGGTCTTCTTGCCCATGAAGATGTAGGCGGTGTAGTGGGGATAGGTCTGGGCGATCTCCTCCACTGCCCGGTACATGCTCCGCCGCTCATAGGTCAGGTGGGCGGGCACATCCCCCAGGTTCTTCACCCAGGGGGTCTTGACGGCGGGGCGCTCCAGAACGGGGCTGGCGGTGTTACTCATACAGTACCTCCTCCTTGGCGGGGGTCTCCAGCAGCTGGGGGTGCTGGAGCAGATATTTGAGAAGCTTCACGGTCTTGGCGTAGTAGTAGCCGTCGGCGATGCGCTCGTCCAGGGTCAGCCCCAGGTCCAGCACCTCCCGCAGCTCCATGCGGCCCTCGGCGTCGTAGAAGGGGGCCGGGTGCTTCTCGCCGATGGTGACGAAGATGGAGTTGGTGCCCCAGTTGTTCAGGTGGTGGTAACCGGCGTTCAGGCGGATGGACCCCAGGTTGGAGAGGAAGAGGGTGGCGTAGTTGGGGTCCGTCCTGATAAGGCCGTAGGGCACCTTCCCCAGGAAGTCCAGCCCGTGGAGCAGCCACATGATGAAGCGCAGAAGGGGCCGGGGCAGCTTGCAGAGGGCATCCATGGCGCTGGTGGAGTTGTCCACGCTGCCGGCCTTGCGGTTGACCCGCACCTCGTCTCGGATCTTGGCGTGGACGGAGTCCACCGTGTCCTCCTGCGTGAAGCGGATGAAGGCCAGGGCCTCATGGGCGCTGTCGGTGAACTGCTTTTTCACCACAAAGGCGGCGGAGAGCTCATTGCGCTGGTAGAGCCGCCTCCCTTGGATGAAGCGGTTCATCCGGGGCCGCAGGGTCACGGTTTTCACCAGGGCCGCCACGATGATGTGGAACAGGGTGTACTTGAAGTCGCTCTCCCCGGCGTTTTTCTCCGCCAGATAGGCGTTGATGGCGGTGAGATCGATCTGCTCCCGGATGAAGGCCTCGTTGTCGGCCCGGTGGGGCATCAGGTAGGGCGTGATCTGGTGGAGGGAGTCCTCCTCCCGCAGCCACCGCCCGTCCCGCCGGTCTCCCCGGCGGCGCTTGGTTTCTTCCATTGCGATTCCTCCTTGCCAATAACAAGCGGTACTGTTATAGCATATTTCCGGCCGCGTTTCCAGAAGGTTAACATTTTTTTAAGAAAAAAGCGTCCCCCGGCGGAAGCCGGGGGACGCCTGACGATATCTTGGCCTGCTTACTCCGTCACGTAGGGCAGCAGGGCGATCTGACGGGCCCGCTTGATGGCCTCGGTCAGCTGGCGCTGATGCATGGCGCAGGTGCCGGTGGTG
>CAJFPI010000241.1 GCA_904398675.1 uncultured Oscillospiraceae bacterium | reverse complement strand
TTGGCCATCTTACTTTACCTCCTGCTTGAACAGATTGCAGGCCTCTTCATAGGCGTGCCGCTCAAAATCCTTGTACATGGCGCCGCGGGCCATGGCCTCGTCAAAGTCCACCAGATGGCCGTCAAACTCCGGCCCGTCCACGCAGGCGAACTTGGTCTCGCCGCCCACGGTGAGGCGGCAGCCGCCGCACATGCCGGTGCCGTCGATCATGATGGGGTTCATGCTGACCACAGTGGGAATATTGTACTCCTTGGTAAGGAGGCAGACAAATTTCATCATGATCACCGGGCCGATGGCGATGACCCGGTCATAGTGGACGCCGGCCTCGATCTGCTCCCGGAGCAGGTCGGTCACCAGGGCCTTCTTGCCGTAGGAGCCGTCGTCAGTGCCGATGATAAGGTTGGTGGAGGCAGCCTCAAACTCCTCCTTCAAAATAATCAGGTCCTTGTTGCGGAACCCCACGATCAGATCCACATGGCAGCCCTCGTCATGGAGCTTTTTTGCAACCGGATAGGCGATGGCCGTACCGACGCCGCCGCCAACCACGGCCACGCGCTTGAGGCCCTCGGTCTCCGTGGCGCGGCCCAGCGGCCCCACAAAGTCCTGAATGCAGTCGCCCTCATTCTTATGGTTGAGCTTTTCTGTGGTGCCGCCAACGATCTGGAAGATGATGGACACCGTCCCCTTCTCCCGGTCATAAGCGGCGATCGTCAGAGGAATCCGCTCCCCGTCCTCATCCACCCGCAAAATGATAAACTGCCCCGGCTCCGCCTTCCTGGCTACCATGGGGGCCTCGATCTCCATCATTGTCACGGTGGGATTGAGCACTCTCTTTTTTACGATACGATACATGGTACTGTCCTTTCCACTTTTCATCGTTTTCCCATACCGAATTTGCCCGTATAATGCCCATACTTATAATATTGTAGCACGGCGGTCCCCGTGCGTCAATTCCTATCGCACAAAGCCCTTGTGAAAATTTTCCCAGACGCCGAAGCGCCGCACGCGCCGCCGCAGGCCCTGCCTTCACCAGCGCAGGCACATCGCCTGCCCCCTGCCTCCGCGCCGGCGGCGCTTGACATGTCTAAAAATATTTGTATAAAATAATAATGTGAAAAAAAGTATCCTCTATATAGATTATTATAAGAAAAACCGCAAACCATTAGAATGACTTCAGCCTTAGTCTAGAGAAATGGAGCGCGGTTACATGGAGATCGATTACACTGCAATTGGGCGGCGGATCAAGGCGGCGAGAAAACGCGGCAAGATCACGCAGGAGGTCCTGGCCGAGCGCGCCGGAATCTCCACACCGCATATGAGCAACATTGAAACAGGAAAAACCAAGCTGGGCCTGCCGACCATCATTGCGATCTGCAATATATTGGACGTGTCTGTCGATGAACTGCTGTGTGACTCGGTGATCCACTCGAAAACCATCTTTGAGGCGCAGGCACAGCGGCTCTTTGAGGACTGCAGTCCATACGAGACCCGCATTTTGGTGGATACGCTCTCGGCGGTGAAGGAATCGCTGAGAAAAAACAGAAAATTTCTGTTGGACAATTAACTGGATGGAATGGAGGGGAATCGTATGGAACCATGTATAGACAACGAATTGCTGCACCAGCTTTACTGCGAATGCTACCAGATGCTCTACCAATACGCCAAGCACAGCAGGGGCATCCGCCCGCATGTGGCGGAGGAGCTTGTCCAGGACGTCTTTCTCGCTGCGCTGGAAAAGCCCCAGAAAGTGGAGACCTCCGAAAATCCCAAGGGCTGGCTGGTCAACGCCATGCGGCATAAAATCTTCAACTACCGCAGAGACCGGGCGGAGCAGGTCATGCTGCTGGACTCCTACGAAACGCTGAACCTCCTCTCCACCAGCAGAGAAATGGAGGCCGCCTCCGCGGAAGAGGAGGCGCTGGAACAGGAGAACTGCCGGGAGCTGCACGAAATCATCCAATCGAGCCTCTCTGACGACGATCTCCGCATGCTCCGGCTGTACGCCTACGAGGGATGGTCCCACGCGGAAATCGCCGAGGAGATGAACATCTCCCTCGCCGCCTGCCAAAAGCGCATGCAGCGCAGCAGAGCCAGGCTGAAAAAGGAGCTGGAACGAAGGCGCGGCGGAGAAAACAACTGAATCGAACGCCGCGGTCCTGAGGGGCCGCAAAAATTTTTGAAATTTTTCTGGAAAACATGTCCATTTTTGGAAATAAAAGACATATATAGTATGACAGGGGGGATCCTGGTATGAAGGACTCTGCTCGGAAGATCAGCAGGGAAACCATCGCCCGGCTGTCCACAGAGGAGCTGTACCGCATTCTGCGGAACAGCGTGGAGGCGCCGGAGTACAGCGTGGACACTGATACTTTATTAGAGATTTTGGAGGTGGTAGAACAGAGAGAAAAGGAGGCAGGGAACTTAACGGATGTGGATGCGGCCTGGGAGCGGTTCCAGACCATCTACGCCGTGCCGGAGATGGAAGGATGTGAGTTATACAGCAGTGAGATAGATTCCTCATCCAACCAGGAGACGGACAGCAAACCAGAGGCAAAGCCCTCTGGCCGGTTTCGCCACGGATGGAAACGCGCGCTGCTGATCGCGGCGATCATTGCGGTGCTTTTCGGCGTGGCCGTGCAGGCCGCGGGCGGGGACTTCTTCGGCGCGCTGGCCCGCTGGACTGACGATGTGTTCGGGTTCACGCTGGATGCGTCGGCCGCAGAGGTGGGCGTCCCGGTGGCGGAGGATATCGGCGAGACGGACTTCCCCGTCCCCTGGGAGATTCTGCCTGCTCTTCGTCCTGAGAGGTTTACGTTGGAACATCTTAGGTATGATAGCACATATACCTCTGATTATCTCAGTTTTAATTATCGATATGGCAACGAAAATTTATATATAATAGCACAAACTTTTCCATCTACAGAGGACGTAGAAAACCTCTTATTTGAAAAGGATAATGAAAACGTAGAGACCTTCACACAAAATGGAATTACGTTTTATACTTTAAACAATTTAGAATTTCAAACCGTGATCTGGATTAACAATCGATATATTGGTGCAATTCATGGTCAAATCACGGATTCTGAACTTAGTAATATGCTTGATTCTATTGGAGGGTAGTTGTGAAAAAACGCGTCATCACATTTCTTGCTGCATGCATTCTTGTCATTTCAACTCTTGTTCCCTGCAATGCTGAGGAAGTAGAACCTCTCAGAGCAAGCGAATATCTTCTTAGCTATTCAGTCTTGATATCAGCTTTAAACGAACCCGGATGCTTAGAAATTTTTATAACCGTTACACCGGCAGGGTATATGACATCAGTAGGGGCTACCTCAGTGAAGATTTACAAAGAAAATGGTTCTTTAGCCAAGTCTGTCACCGGTACCAGTGGCAACGGACTGTTAGAACTACATACCTCCGCCAGCTTTGTTCATGCATATGTATTTGACGAAGCCGTCTCCGGTGAATCCTATTACGCAGAGGTAACCGTCTACGCGGGGAACTCCACCGGCAGCGACTCCCGCACTTTAACGACAAGAGTAGTCGAGGCAAACTGACCCGCCATTGGGGCCCGCCCCCTCTTTTGAAAGGAAGAAGAGACTGCAAGCTGCAGTCTCTTCTTCCTTTTTTTGTGTGTCAAGAGGGAGGCGGCAGCGACAAAATTTGACATTTTTTTCCATTCCGGAAGGAGGCATCCTGGCCAGAACCCCACTTCCCTCTTAATCTGACACAGATAGGAGGTGAAAGTATGGCGGTGTTCTTCAATGGAAAGAAACTCCGCGACACGCGCAAGGCGCTCTCTCTGACCCAGGAAAAGCTGGCCGAGTCCAGCGGCCTCAGCGACCGGCATCTCCGCACGCTGGAGACCAGGCAGGTGGACCCCTCGTTTTCCTCTGTGTTCCGCATCTGCCGGGCAGTCGGCATTTCCATGGAGGAGCTTGCAACCGTCACGGACGAGGATGGCGAGGAAATGTCCGGCCGGGAAAACGGCAAGCAGCAGTCTTGAGGCGCTGCCCCAGTCCATACGGGAGCAGCTGAGCTACCGCAGGCCCATGCGCGTCACCCGGGTCCTGCTGCTGCAGACCACCCGCGGTCCCGCGGGCTACGCTCTGTGCCCCAGGTGCAGCGTCTCGCTGGAGCGGGAATACGCCGCGTTTTGTGACCGCTGCGGCCAGAAACTGGACTGGTCCAGCTACCATAAGGCGCAGGTCGTGTTCCCCTCCGAACACATAACCCGCTGATCCTCCCAAGCAAGCAGAAACCGGAGGGGAGGGGCCTGCGGCCCCTCCCCTCCGGCAAATTCCCTCTGCTGCTAGCGCAGCGGCACAGCGCCGCTCTCCACGGCATGGATCACGTCAAAAAATGTCTCATAGGGCAGGTACGGCCGCCCCATTTTCTGCAGATACCGGGCCAGCACATCCCTGGCAAAAATGGTGTCCACCGCCAGAGCCATTTTCATGTCGGTAAAGCTGTCCCCCACGCCGATGGATGTCCGGTAGTCATAAAGCGCCATTACGTCGGTTTTTTTCAAGAGCTCGTTGCCGTCGTCGTAGGGGGAGAGCAGTTTCATCTCCGGACCGCTGGCATCCAGGTCCACGGCGTGAATCCCCAGAAGCTTTGTGCGCCAGGGAGCCAGTTTCATCTCCACAAACTGCCGCACGCCTCCCGAGATCACCACCACCGGGATCCCCTTTTTCTCCATGGCATCCAGAAATTCCGGGAACCCCGGGCGCACGGGGGCTTTTTCGATATAGGCCAGCATCCCCTCCAGATGGGCTGACGGCGCGCCGTCGAAGGCGTAGCGCACCACCTGGCTGAGGGTCATCTCCCCCTTCACCAGCTTTTCCTTCACGCGGTGATACTCCTCCGGGGAGACGAAGAGGCGGATCGCCCCCTCCAGGGTATCCTCCGTGGTGATGGTGCCGTCAAAATCTACAAACGCAATGGTATCGTACATGGCGCCCTCTCTTTCCTGCGGTTTTCTTCAGTTCATCAGGTCGAAGTTTTTCTTCAAATCCGGGTTCAAATAGGCCAGCATCCGGCCCAGCTCCGCGTGGTCCTTGGCGTATTCCAGGACGGGGATGCCCTGCATGGCCGCGTCGATGGCCTGGCGCATGCTCCTGGCACCGGCCTCGCTGCCGTCGGGATGGCCGTGAACGCCGCCGCCGGCGGCCAGCATCACGTCGGTGCCTACGGCCTGGATGATCTTCTCCACCGCCAGCTGGGTGGTGCCGCCGGAACAGGCGTACATCATGGGCTTGATGTTCCACCAGGGCTGGGTAAAGAACTTGAAACAGCGGTAGAACACCTTATAGGACACCGGGAACTTGCCGAAGGGGTGGCCGTTGATCTGGAAGTCGCCGCCGGCCAGCCGGGTGATCTTACCGATGAGCAGGGGGGCGGAGATGCCGGTGTAGGTGGAGGCGGCCATGGTGCCGGCGAAGTTGACATGGGCCAGGATGGGCACGTTGATATTGGGATCCTCCGCCAGCATTTTCAGGGTGTCAAAGCCGGTGGTGTACACGTTCACCATCAGGCAGTTGTTGCCGTATTCCAGGGCGCGGTAGGCGTTGTCCCGGACCTTCTCGGTGCTGTCGGAGATATTCACGGCGTAGAGACTGTGCTCACCGGTCTCCTCGTAGACCCGTTTCTCCGCGGCCATGAACTTGGTGACCCGCTCCTTGAGGGGGCAGAAGGGGCCGTCG
>CAJFPI010000240.1 GCA_904398675.1 uncultured Oscillospiraceae bacterium | reverse complement strand
GGTGTGGCTGGACGGACAGGAGATCACAAAGCTGCGCCCCCGGCAGCTGGCCCAGGTGATTGCCTATGTCCCTCAGACCCGCACGCCGCCCTTCGCTTTCAAGGTGCGGGAGGTTGTGGCCATGGGCCGCACGCCGGAAATGAGACCCTTTTCCGTCCCGTCTGCCCAGGACTATGCCATATGCGACGAGCTGCTGGAAAAGCTGGGCGTCTCCCACCTGCGGGACCGGGTTTTCAATGAGCTGTCCGGCGGCGAGTGCCAGATGGTGCTGATTGCCCGGGCCCTGGCCCAGCAGCCAAAGCTGCTGATGATGGACGAGCCCACCTCCAACCTGGATTTTGGGAACCAGATCCGGATGTTTCAGTGCATCTGCCGCCTGGCGAAGGAGGGGATCGGAATCATTATGACCACCCATTTCCCGGATCACGCGTTTCTGTGCTCCACAAAGGTGGCGCTCTTCAGCCGGGAAAAGGGCTTTATCTATGGAACGGCGGATGAGGTCATTACGGCGGAGACGATGAGCGATACGTATCATATCCAGGTAGGTGTGACTGAGTCCAGGTCTCCCAGCGGGAAGACCGTGAAAAGCTGTACTCCATACATGGAGTAGCGACCCGTCTGAGCAAGCCACCGGCTTTTCAGAATATTTTGAACCAAAGAAAGGAAGAAAAGGAACGAAATGAGAAGATTTCGGAAGATCATCGCGCTGATTCTGTCGCTGTCCTTCCTGCTCAGTCTTTTAACAGGCTGCGCCAGGACGACAAACAACGGAAACACAGACAACTCCTCCAATCAGCAGTCGGATGTGGGAAATGAGACCCCGTCTGATGGGAGCGGCACCCGCAGCGTGACGCTCAGCGACGGCTATGTGGTGGAAGGCATCCCGGAGAATGTGGAGCGGATCGCCGCTTTGTTTGGCCCCTCCTACGAGCGGCTGTTTGTGCTGGGGGCAGAGGATAAGATCGTGGCTTGCTCCAATTCCCATCGCGACAGCTGGCCCTGGTCTCACCTGATCTATCAGCACATTGACGACGAGGACATGGTTGTCATCCAAAATCCAAACTCCGGCCTAAATGTGGAGGACCTGCTGGAGTACGATATTGACGTGTGTTTTTACTGGAGCACGGCTGATGTACTGAAGGCATTGGAAAATATTGGCATTGCCGCCGTCCCCTACAACACGAACAGCGATGTGGATTCCATCAAGCAGGAACTGTACGCCTATGCCCAGGTGCTGGGAGATGACGAATCCATGGCCATTTATGAAAAATATGCCAATTACTTCGACGAGACGCTGGCCGAGGTACAGGCTGTGACCAGCCAGATCCCGGAGGAGGAGAGGAAGGTTGTCCACTACGGCATGCGCGGCCTGCTCAGCTCCGTGGCCGCAGATTCCAACATCGCGGCAGTGATTGAGTATGCCGGCGGGATCCCGGCCTGCACAGAGCTGGCGGGAACCGACAGCGCTGATATCGACAAGGAGCAGCTCATCAGCTGGAATCCCGATGCAATCTTTATTGACCACACTGGGGACCCCCAGGCAGAGGTGGACACAGTCTATTCTGACAGCGACTACGCAAGCCTCCCCGCTGTGCAGAACGAGGAGGTATACTGCGTTCCTACAGGGGTATTCTATTGGGACGCCGGTGTTCAGATGATTCTGCTGATCAAATGGATGGCTGTTACCCTCTATCCTGAGTATTTCCCCGACGTAGACATGGTGGCGGAGCTGCAGGACTTCTATCAGGAGTTCTATCGCTATGATCTGACGACAGAGCAGGCTCAGGCCATCCTCAACTGTGAAGATCCCAGCTGATTCTCTTCCACTGTATTTTTCCAGACAGGGGCGGCACCTCACATGTTCGGGGGCCGCCCTTGCTTTTTCGCCAGATGCGGCGGGGGCCTGGCGGTCCCCCCTGCATGCCCATTCAAAAATTTAGTAAAATCCCTTCGATTTTTCTGGAAATCCATTTCAAACAGGTGGTATACTATAATAAAGCATGTTACAGGAGGTTATCCATAAATGAAAGAGTATGAAATCGTAAAAGAAGTTTTTAACCCCTGTGCCGGGGATCAGCGCCCGGACACCTGTGAAATCGAGGAGCGGATGGTGGAAGACCCGGAGTCCTATGTGAAGGAGCTGTACCGGCATGAGAGTCATGTAGAATTTCTTTGCACAGAACAAGCGGGTTCTTTCGTGATAGAGGTGCTTTTTGACAGCGGCAGAAAGCACCGGTATACCTTCTCCGCTCTATAAGCCGCGCCTTACGAAAAAACAAGGCGGGAAAGCACCATGCTTTCCCGCCTTGTTGCTGCTGTTTTCCCAGTTTTTTAACTGCTCAGATCTCGCTGAAGAGGTAGCGGTGCCGCTGGCCGGCATCGCAGACCACATCGATGACCAGCGCGCCGTCCTTTTCCGAGGAGGAAAACTCAGCGGACTTGTCATCCTTGTAGAGTTCCCGGACGTAGGCCTCCGGATCTTCAATTTCTTTTTCCACAATTTCACAGGTGTTGGGAGCGCAGGGGCTATAGACCTCTTTTACGATCTCATAGGTTTTCATACGGCGCCTCCTCATTTCTGAATTTGGGAATGTGCATTTTCATTTTACCCCAAAAGGACGCCGGATGCAACCCCTTCCCCCACTTCTTCGGGGCAGTTAGGTCGCAAAAATTATTCCCCCAGAACCGCCCGGTGAAAGACCTTCTTTCCCTTGCGGATGATGACGCCCTCGCCCCGGAAGGCATCCGCTCCCCACTTCTGGTCAATATCCGTCACCTTCTCGTCGTTTACCACAACGCCCCCCTGCTGGATCAGCCGCCGGGCCTCCCCCCGGGAGGACGCCAGACCGCAGGAGACCAGCAGGCTGATGGCGCCGATCCGCCCGTCCTCCTCAAAGTCCTTCTCCTGCAGGGTGCTGGTGGGCATATTCTCCTTGTTTCCGCCGCCGCCGAAGAGGGCCTTGGCGGCATCCTGGGCCTTGTCAGCCTCCTCCTTGCCATGGACCAGGGCGGTGAGCTCATAGGCCAGAATCTCCTTGGCCCGGTTGAGCTGGCTCCCCTCCCACTTGTCCATCTCGTTGATCTGCTCCAGCGGCAGGAAGGTCAGCATCCGAATGCACTTGAGCACATCCGCGTCGTCCACGTTCCGCCAGTACTGGTAGAAGTCATAGGGAGAGGTCTTGTTGGGATCCAGCCACACAGCGCCGGCGGCAGTCTTGCCCATCTTCTTCCCCTCACTGTTTAAAAGCAGGGTGATGGTCATAGCGTGGGCGTCCTTCCCCAGCTTGCGGCGGATCAGCTCTGTGCCACCCAGCATGTTGCTCCACTGGTCGTTCCCGCCAAACTGCATGTTGCAGCCGTAGTGCTGGAAGAGGTAGTAGAAATCGTAGGACTGCATGATCATGTAGTTGAACTCCAGGAAACTGAGGCCCTTCTCCATGCGCTGCTTGTAGCACTCTGCCCGGAGCATGTTGTTGACGGAAAAGCAGGCGCCCACCTCCCGCAGCAGCTCAATATAGTTGAGATTGAGCAGCCAGTCGGCGTTATTGACCATCTGTGCCTTGCCCTCGCCAAACTCGATAAACCGCTCCATCTGCTTTTTAAAGCAGTCGCAGTTGTGCTGTATGGTCTCCACCGTCATCATCGAGCGCATGTCCGTCCGGCCGGAGGGGTCCCCCACCATGCCGGTACCGCCGCCAATCAGGGCAATGGGGCGGTTGCCGGCCATCTGCAGCCGTTTCATCAGGCACAGCGCCATGAAATGCCCCACATGGAGGCTGTCTGCGGTGGGGTCAAAGCCGATATAAAAGGTCGCCTTTCCCTCGTCGATCATTTTGCGGATCTCTTCCTCATTGGTTACCTGGGCGATCAGGCCCCGGGCAACCAGCTCGTCATACAGTTTCATCTCTCTCATCCTTTCCTATTGATGGGATGCTCCGGCATCCGATTTTTCCTTGTTCTGCCGCGCCCGCAGAGCATTGTAGCCAATCACGGAGCCGATCACGATAACAGCCCCCACGATGGCTAAAGCTCCCACAGACTCATGGTAAAATACCGCCACCAAAATCGGGTTGAGCACCGGCTCAATCCCGCTGACAAGGGCCGCTGTCACCGGCGGCGTGGTGCGAAGGCCAATGGTCAGCAGCACATAGGCGAGCCCTACCTGAAAGGCCCCCAAAATCACAACGCTGACAATGGCTGTAGGCGGAAATTCCGTCTCCTGCACCAGAAACGGCAGGCCGATCAGCGCGCTGCATACATCCCCGAAAAAGACCGAGGAGATGGGGTCGCTGTCCGGCATGTCGTTGAGGAGAAACACACCTGCATAGGAGAGCCCTGAAATAAGGGCGATGATGTTCCCCGCCATGCCCCCCATCTCTATGCTGTCCACAAAAAAGCAGACAATCCCCAGCAGCACTGCGGCGCAGGCGGCCAGATCCAGCCGCGTGGGCCGGCGCCGCCAGCACAGGATGCCCAGAAGGATCACAAACACCGGCGCGGTAAACTGCAGCACAATGGCGTTGGCCGCCGTGGTAAGCTTGTTGGCCACGGCGTAGAGGGCGTTGGTGCCGCAGACGCTGACGGCCCCCAGCAAAACCCATCGGTTGAGCTTGAGCCGATGGCGGCTTAGAATCAGATACCCGCCCACCACCAGCAGCGCCACAAGGTTGCGGGCGCCGTTGATAGAGAGCCCGTTCCACGGAATGACTTTGATGCACAGTCCCCCGATGCTGTAGAGCGCCGCGGCGCAAAAACACAGCAGAGGCCCCCGATGGGACTGTATCCCCTGCTCCTTTTTTGTAAGATGCAAAAAAATGCCCCCTGTCCGTTTCGGACAGAGGGCGTTCAAAAAACGCGGTACCACCTCTGGTTCGCCGCGCCCCTCGCGGAGCGGGCCTCATGGAGTCCTCCCCAGGACCCCGGCGCGGTATCGGGCGCACCCGGCGGAGCCTATTGCCTGCACAGGCAGGGTTCGGTCCGCTGCTCCGGGAGGTATTCACGCCGCCCCCTCTCCCCTTTCCACCGTCCAGGGTCTCTCTTGGCAGGGGGTGAAGGCGTTACTGGTTCCCTTCATCACGTCATGAGGGATTATACCGGGAATTCCACCCTTTGTCAATCCCCTCCTGGGGGGAAGAGGATTTGGGAACAGCCCGTTTTTTGAAAAAATTTAAAACTGGATGTAGCGTTTTGTCCGCAAAACCTTAGTATAGGGGTGAAGTGAGAAAGGAGGCGGGACACAGATGGAGGATGCGGCCATCATAGAGCTGTTTTTCCAACGCTCGGAGCAGGCGATTCAGGCCCTGGACGAGAAATACGGCGCCCTCTGCCACAGCCTCTCATACAACATCGTGGGCGACAGGCAGGACGCGGAGGAGTGCGTCAACGACGCATACCTGGGAGCCTGGAACGCCATCCCCCCGGCAAGGCCGGCACCCCTGCTGCCCTACCTCCTGAAAATCGTGCGGAACATCTCGGTGGGGGCCTATTGGAGAAGGACGGCGGCAAAGCGGGACAGCCGCTACACCGTGTCCCTCCAGGAGATCGAGTGCTGCGCGGCGGGGGCTGGAGAGGTTGAGGACGCCGTGGACGCCAGGGAGCTGGCCCGGAGCATCGAGGGCTTTTTGGACACGCTGACAGCGGAGAACCGGGTGATCTTCCTGCGCCGCTACTGGTTTGCCGACAGCTGCAGGGACATCGCCAACTTGATGGGGCTGAGCGAGAAGGCCGTCTCTGTCCGGCTGGTCCGCATCCGACAGAAAATGAGACAATACCTGCTGAAGAAGGGGGTGTCCCTGTGAACACAAGGAAATTTTCCGACGCCATGGACCAGCTCCACCCCAAATATGTGGAGGAGGCGCTGGAGTACAGAAAGAGGCAGAAAAAGCCGCTCTGGCTGAAATGGGGCGCTGCAGCGGCAAGCCTCTGTCTTGTCGTCACCGCTGTCTTATTCGCCGCACGGGCAGACGGCGCGGACAACAGCGATGCTCTTTTAGCGGTGGACACGATCCCCCCGGCGGGGCTGACACTGACCATTGTGGACGTCGCCCCTGACGACGCGGAATTTCTGATCACAAACAACTCGGACTTTCCGGTGCGGTACGGAAGAGCAAACCGGGTGGAGCGATACGACAGCGGGAGCTGGACCGAGGTGACAACAGAGAGCGCCGGTGTTTTCCCGCTGGCACCGAGAACGATCCAGCCCGGGACGCGGATGTACGGCATGTGCGGATGGGTGGTAAAGGGGCTGACTCTGGAACCAGGCGTATACCGCTACCTGTTGGTGGTGGACATCCTGGAGGATGACCGGGAGCCGTATCCGGTTGTTCTCAAGGCGGAATTTGTCATTGAATAAAGAAAAGAAAGGGCAGCCGGTTTCCCGGCTGCCCTTTCACATGCTGTCGGAAACCTACCCCGCAGGGAAAGCCTCGCAGAGTTCCGTCATCCGCAGATGACGGAATAAAATCAAAATCCGTCATTATTTCCGGGGACATGTGACTCGGAAATGGCACTTCTCATGGCGGAAGGGGTGACTTTTTCGCAAGAAAACGAACCCCTTCCGTCATGCAACTTTCTCAAAAAAGTGGTTTCCGTCACTTTTTTGACACACTCTCTCCCGCCTGCTGAAGGTAGAGCGGCAGGAACCGGGCCATGCCCTCGGCCAGGTAATCGATATTCTCCGTCTCCAGCACCGTGTCCCGGCGGCTGCGGAGATGGGGGATGTAGTAGCCGAGACCGGCCTGGCGTCGGCAGGCGCACACCGCCACATGAAATTTGAACTTCTTGTGGTCCGATGGGTAGTACATCAGCCCCTTGTCCAGCACATGGACCCTTTTTCTCCCCTGGGCCGGGAAGGCGTCCAGCAGGGCATTGATGAGGTCCCCGTCCCAGCGGCAGACCCTGCTGAGCATAAAGAGGAAGTGGTCCCCGTCCCCCACGCAGTCGAAATTGATGAAAAGGCAGTTGTCCCCCGCAGACATGTGCTGTCTCCGAAACGCCTTGGCCCCCAGGAAATTTCGCTCGCTGTTGTCCAGAAATACAAAACAGACCCGCTTATCCCGGGGCATCCGGGCGGCGATGGCCAGCAGCGCCGCCACGCCGGAGGTGTTGCCGTTGGCATTGCTCCGGTTGGCCGGGCCGAAGGCGGTCCAGAACAGCACGCCAATGGCCAAAATGATAAACAGCGGGAAGGTGGCCCGCGGCTGGTTGATGGGGAAGGTGACGGCAAAGGACACCACCAGCGCCAGGGCCAGCAGCAAAAACGCCGTCACGAAGTGGTAGAGGAAATGGGCGGGTACATTGGTGGGGCTTACGAAGTTTGGCACCAGCATGCGGGAGGGCGTATCGTAGTGTGCCACCAGAAACACCGTGGCCCGGTCCGGATCGCCTGCCACCACATTGACGCTGCCGTTGGTCTTTCCGTACCGCTCCTCTTTGCAGCGGCAGCCCGCCGCCTTCATCTCCCGCATGACCCACTCCCGAAAATCCGCCTTCTGGGCCGCGCTCTTTCGGATCGGGAACAGTTTTAAGAGGACTTCCTTTGTCTCCGCTGTGGATTTCATCGCTGTCTGTCTCCTGATAGTCTGTAAAGTGAAATAACTGTACTTTTATTGAAATCAAAAGGTTATAAGCTTTCTCTGTAGCGCTCTGCCGCGGAAATCAGTTCCTCGGCGCTCTCCAGCATGGCGGCTGTCACATGGGCCCCGCCGGTGAGACGGGCCAGCTCCTCCCGGCGCTGCTGCCGGTCCAAAAGGACAACCGCTGTATAAGTCCGCCCATCCCGCTCCCCCTTCTCCACGGAGAAGTGGGTATCTGCCATGGCGGCCAGCTGGGGGAGGTGGGTGACGCATAGCACCTGCTTGTGCCGGGACACCTGGGCCAGTTTTTCCGCCACCTTCTGGGCTGCCCGGCCGCTGACGCCGGTATCCACTTCATCGAAAACCAGGGTGCCGATGTCCTCATTCTCCGCCAGCACGTTCTTCAGCGCCAGCATGATCCGAGCCAGCTCGCCGCCGGATGCGATCTTGTGGATGGGTTTCAGCTCCTCCCCCACATTGGCGGACATCAGAAACCGCACCGCATCCGCGCCGGACTCCTGATAGGCCGTGGTTTCAAAGCAGATGGCAAAGCGGACCTTCGGCATATCCAGCTGCCTAAGCTCCTCCTGGATCCGCGCCTCCAGCACCTTGGCAGCGGCCTTCCGGGCCGCTGTCAGCTCCTTGGCTGCCGCCTGAACCTTCTTCTCTGCCCGCCCAATCTCCTTCTCCAGCCGGGCCAGGGTGTCGTCCGTATCCGTAATGGCCTCCAGCTCCTGACGGCACTTATCCAGGTACGCCAGCATATCCGCCACAGAGGCCCCGTATTTCTTTTTCAGCCGGTAGAGCTGGTCCGCACGGCTCTCCACTGCGTCCAGCTCGCCGGGGGAGAAGTCGTACCCCTCCTCCAGGTCCCGGACAGTCTCGCCGATGTCATAGGCCTCGCTCCGAATCGTTTCCAGACGCTGGGCGAGCTGGGCAAACTGCTCCCCCAGCCCCTTCACCGAGGACAGGACGCCCTCCGCCTCCCGCAGCTGGGCCACAGCCCCGCTGCTCTCGTCATCGCCGTTGAGGAGATAGGACGCGGCGCGGACAGCGGAGAGAAACTTCTCGCTGTTGCGGAGGATGTTCCGCCGTTCTATCAGCGCCTCCTCCTCCCCCTCCTGCAGCTGCGCCCGCTCCAGCTCGTCGATCTGGTGGCGCAGGGTGTCCACCCGGCGCTCCCGCTCCGCCTCGTCCATCTGCAGGCTCCGCTGTTTCTGCACCAGGGCGTGCCAGCCGTCATAGGCCGCCCGATAGGCGGCAAGGGGTCCCTCCAGACGGCCAAAGCTGTCCAGATAGGCGCAGTGAAAGCTCTCATCCAGCAACTGCTGGCCGTCGTGCTGGCCGTGGATGTTGAGGAGGCTGTTTCCTACCTGCCGCAGCTGCGCCACCGTTACGGGACGGCCGTTGATGCGGCAGACATTCTTGCCGTCGCCAAACATCTCCCGCTGCAGCAAAAGCTCACCATCCGCCCCGTCGATCCCCTGCTCGGCAAGGGCCGGCAGCATCTCCGGCACACCGGTGAACACCGCGCTGACAAAGGCCTTGGCTGCGCCGGTGCGGATCAGGTCCCGGCTGGTCCGCTGGCCCAGCACCGCCCCCATGGCGTCGATGACAATGGATTTTCCCGCCCCGGTCTCACCGGTCAGCGCGTTGAATCCACTGCCGAAGGTGATGTCCGCCTCCTCAATCACAGCAACATTTTCAATATGCAGCAGCTGGAGCATTGCCCTGATCCCCCCGTTCCAGTACAAGCGGCAATAAACGCCCCTGCCCTGCCGAAACGCAGGGCAAGGGTGTTCTGAATCCATCTTACGATTTCAGCGTCTCCTTGATCTCCTCACAGAAGATCTCCGCCGAGGCGTTGTCCCGCATGACGAGAAAAGCCGTGTCGTCTCCGGCGAGACTCCCCACCATGTAGGTGATGTGCATGCTGTCGATGGCGGCGGCTGCGGCGCTGGCAAGGCCGGCCATGGTCTTAATCACCACAATGTTCTGGGCGTAGTCGATGCTGGTGATGCTCTCCCGGAAAATGGTGCGGAGCTTGTCCGCCACGTTCAGGCTGTTGCGGTGAATGGAAACGGCGTAGCGATAGCGCCCCCGCCCTACCGGCTCCTTGATCAGGTGCAGCTGCTTGATGTCTCTGGAGATGGTTGCCTGCGTGCAGGTGATTCCCATTTTCTCCAGCCGGTCCAGCAGCATCTCCTGGGTGTCGATGTCCTCTCGCTCGATGATCTCCAAGATCCGATTCTGCCTCTCATTTTTCATGGTGTACCTCCCCGGCCATCTTTGTACGAAGTATCTCAAAAATGCTTTTATCCGACAGGCGGATCAGCTCTGTCTCGTACCGGGAGGTACGGATGACCACGCGATCCTCCGCTTTTAAAGAAAAGGGACGTCCGCCGTCCACTGACAGGAACACTGGTTTCCTTCCCACATCCCGGGGCGTCACGGTAATGACGTTTTCCGAGGAAAAAACATAGGAGTTGGAGTGAATGGAGTGGGCGCAGATGGGGCTTACCACAAAATTGCGCGCTATCGGCTCCACAATGGGGCCGCCAGCGGACATGGAGTAGGCGGTAGAACCAGTGGGAGTCGCCACCACCACGCCATCGCCCTCCATCAATCCCATGGATGCGGCGCCCACCAGCACCTCCATCCGGATCACTCTGGCCACGGCGCCCTTTGTCACAACGGCATCATTGAGGCCGCTGTTGTGGTAGACCCGCCTGCCCTCCCGTTCAACAAAGACGTCCATCATCATCCGGCGCTCCCGCTTGTAGCGGCCGGAAGCCAGATTCCGCAGCAGGGGCATCTCGTTGCGCTCCAGCTCCGACATGAACCCAAGGCTCCCCAGATTGACTCCCAGCACAGGGAGGGACCGCACCGCTGCTGTTTTGGCCAAATGGAGGATTGTCCCGTCGCCGCCGAATGCGACCAACAGATCCGCCCCCCGCAGCTCCTGCTGAAGCGGCCGCAGCTCAATGCCATAGTCCTGTCCCGTCCCCTCCAGCCGAAAAGGAAGGCAGGCCACCGTCCGAATCCCAACAGAACGCAGAATCTCCGCCGCCTCCTTGGCGGCGGACAGATCCCGGTCCCGGTAAGGGTTCGGACATAAAATCACCTTTTTCATCCGATGTTCACTCCTTCAGCGCACTGTGGGATGTCTGGACCAGCGCCGGGAGATCCACTGCCGCCTCCTCGCCGCAACCCCATCCCAAATAGCCCAGATACTCGATATTTCCCTCCGGGCCGCGGATGGGGGAATATGTAATATCAATAACCGTAAAGTGATTTTCCTTTGCATGAACCAGGAAGTGCTCCAGCACCTCCTGGTGGACGGCGGGGTCCCGGACCACACCCTTTTTCCCCACCTTCTCCCGTCCCGCCTCAAACTGGGGCTTGATGAGGCACACTGCCTGTGCCCCCGGCCGCAGGACAGCCGCCATGGCAGGCAGAATGTGTTTCAGGGAGATAAAGCTCACATCCACTGAGGCAAAATCCGGCTCCTCCGGAACCAGCTCGTGGCTGAGGTAGCGGGCATTGGTCCGCTCCAAGCAGACAACCCTCGGATCGCTGCGGAGTTTCCAGGCCAGCTGGCCGTAGCCCACGTCCACAGCGTAAACCTTTTCTGCGCCGTTTTGCAGCATGCAGTCGGTAAACCCGCCGGTGGAGGCGCCAATATCCATGCAAACCGCTCCCTCCAGCCGGATGGGCCAGAGAGACATGGCCTTCTCCAATTTCAATCCGCCTCGGCTCACATACTTCAGCGGGTTGTCCCGGACCTCCACCTGGGCGGAAGGGTCTACCGCCGTCCCCGGCTTATCCAGGCGCTGGCCGTTGACAAACACATGGCCGCTCATAATCACAGCCTGCGCCTTCTGGCGGCTCTCCTGGAGCCCTCTTTCCACCAGCAGCACATCAAGTCTAATTTTGCCCATGACAAACCTCACAAACTGTTTCATAGATGCCCTGGGCATCGATCCCCAGGCTGCGGCGCAGCTGCGCAATGGTTCCATGGGGGATAAAACGGTCTCCCGTGTTTAGGAGCCGTACCTGCGCCGGCACCTGCGCTGCCTCCAGCGCCGC
>CAJFPI010000239.1 GCA_904398675.1 uncultured Oscillospiraceae bacterium | reverse complement strand
GCCCGCCAGCGAGGTGAGCCAGCAGATCTCCACCGCCGGCAAGGAGGCCAGCGGCACGGGCAACATGAAGTTCATGATGAACGGCGCGCTGACCGTGGGCACCCTGGACGGGGCCAATGTGGAGATGCACCAGGTGCTGGGGGATGAGAACATGTTCCTCTTCGGCCTGAAGACGCCGGAGGTGGCGGAGATGCGCCGCAGCGGCTACAACCCCTACCGCCTCTACAGCCGCGATCCGCTGATCCACCGGGTGCTGGACCAGATGACCGCCGGCTTTGGCGACGGCGTCAGCTACCAGGATCTCCACGAGCGGCTCCTCTTCGGAGACGGCGGCACGCCGGACGAGTATATGCTTCTGGCGGACTTCGCCTCCTACTGCGAGGCGGAGCAGCGGATGGTGGCCACCTACGCCGACCAGAAGAAGTGGAACGAGATGAGCCTGCACAACATCGCCCGCAGCGGCATCTTTGCCGCCGACCGGGCCATCCGGGACTACGCCGAGGAGATCTGGCACGTCCCCTATAAGAAACTGTAAAGAAGAAAAGAGCGGAGGAGCCGGGAAACCTTTCCCGGCTCCTCTCTTTTGTCCGGGGCGGGAAATGAGAAAAATTTCACCGCCCTGGGATTTTTCCTGCCCCTGCGGCGTACTCCTGATGAAAGCGCTTTCCAAACACAAAACCGCTGGGAGGTGATATCCCTTGCGAGAGGAAGAATTTGCCAAGGCCCTGGAGCTGTGGGGGGACACGGTTTTCCGCGTGGCCTACAGCTATCTCAAAAACCGCGCCGACGCGGAGGATGTGATGCAGGAGACATTCCTGAAACTCTACCGGGAGCAGCCGGCCTTTGAAAGCGGGGAGCACCAGCGGCGATGGCTGATCCGGGTGGCGGTGAACGAGGCCAAGTCCCTGCTGCGCTCGGCCTGGTTTCGCAGGACCATCCCGCTGGAGGAGCGGCTGGACGCGCCGGTCTTTGACCGGCCGGAGCAGAGTGAGCTCTTTGACCAGGTGATGGCTCTGCCCAAGCAGTACCGGCTGGTGATCTATCTCTACTACTATGAGGGCTACCAGGCAAAGGAGATCGGGCAGCTGCTGCGAACAAACCTCTCAACGGTGCAGACCCGGCTGATGCGCGCCAGAGGGCTGCTGCAGAAATCATTGAAGGAGGCATGGAGCCGTGATGGATAAGCATTTGTTTCAAGAGACCTTTTCCCAACTGCAGGCCTCCGAGGAGGCAAAACAGGAGGTTTTGACAATGGTGCAGGAGAACAGAAAGCAGAAGAGGAGACTGACCGGCGCGGCCCGGGCGGCGTCTATCGCCGCAGCGGTGATGCTGGCGCTGGGCGTTACCGCAGGAGCCGCCAATGCGGCCACCGACGGGGCGCTCTTTACGATCCTCTCTACTGTGTGGAGCGACGAGGTGAAGACGGTATACGAGGATGCGGACGGAAACACCTATACGGCCTATGCGCTGCATGGCCAGGTGGAGGAGCGGGACGGGAGGCTGTTCCTGGTTGTGGGCGAGGAAGAGATCGACATCACGGACGCCCTGGAGACAGAGGGCAGCTATCGATATGAGGCGGAGCGGGACGGCATCTCCGTGGTGATAGAGGTCAGCGGCAGCCCGGAGGAGTGGACCTGCGTCAACATCTGCGTTGCCGACGGGATGACCTACAGCAGCACCGTCAGCAGCGATGATGAGCTGTACGCCGGGGAGATCGACGTCCCGGCGGGGAGCGAGGCTCTTCTGGTGCAGCCAAAGGATGGCCGGACGACGGACAAAGGCTGAGCCGCGGCGTACTGTTTCCAGCAGAAACATAGAGCACAAGCGCGGCCGGGAGACCCCCGCCTGTCATGGGACAGCGCCCTGCTGACCCCCTGGTCCATTCAAAATAAGCGGCTCCAGCCTGATGGGCTGGAGCTGTTTGCCCGTTCATTACAAAAAGTTACAGTTCTGGAAAGAAAGGAACACGGCCGCCGCCTCTCCCGTCTAAGAAAACAGATCGGGCTTGTACCCATTGGACAGAGTATGGTAGAATAGCCAAAATATGGTCTGCGATGACTCGGCCCGCAAGGATGCCGCCGCCCCTGCCGTCTTCCGGCGGGCGGGGCTGTGGGAGTGGGTGAAAGGAGAGATCTGGATGAAACGCTGGATGCTGGTGCTGCTGGCTTTGGTGCTGGCCCTCGCTCTGTGCGCGTGCACAACCGGGGAACAGGAAAACGGCGGAAACGCAGGCGATGAGCAGCCGGAAACAGGGGACGCCGCCAATGACCCGGTTGAGGACGGCGGAGCCGATCAGGACGAGACAGACCGGCCCATCTACTACTTTGTGGAGGGCCAGCTGGTGGGCAGCTGGGAGGACGGCCAGTGGGTCAGCGCGGTGCCCCTGGGCAACTGGGACGGCGATGCCGGGGAGTGGGTCAGCGCCGGGGACGGGACGGACCGGACCTTTACTGTGGCGGAGATTCTGGCCATGGAGCGCTGCTATGTCTACGACAGGGAGATGAACCCTACAGTGGTGCTCCAGTGTGAGTTCCCCACCTACAGCGATGGGCTGGGGGGCTTTATGGATGAGTACGAGCGGGAGCCCAGCGTGTCGGAGCTGCTGGACTCCTATGCCGCCTATGTGCCGGAGGAGTCCTACCCGGATCGGGTATTCTCCCTGCCCACTGTGCTGGAGGGGGAGGCCGCGGAGCTGGCGGTCCCTAACTACTCCTTCTATTTTTCTTTTGGCGGGCAGACCTGGGCTCTGGCGGCCTCCCAGCCGGTGGAGTGGCTGAACGCGTCCCGGAATGTGGAGGAGTGGGGCGACGATGTGGTTGATCTGAGCGCCCAGCGGGCGGCAGTGGAGAGCTATCTCCAGGAGAGGGGCCTCACTGCAGAGGGCTATGACCTGGAGGTGGTCCGGGATGATCTGAACAGCGACAGGACAGATGAGTACATCCTCCTGGTGAACAGCCCCCGGGATGATGCGCTGGGGTTCTGGTCCGCCGATGGGGAGGACCCCTACGCCTTCGCCCTGGTCTACTACTCTGACGGCACGCTGGAGACCGTCTATGAGAGGACCATCCCCTATAACGAGGATGCTACAGAGCTGTTTTCCATCCATCTTGTCGCCGCAGCGGACCTGAACGGTGACGGCACAGCGGAGCTGTGCCTGCGGGATGGCCGTTGGGAGTGGGGGTTCTACTATGTGATGGCACGACAGGAGGACGGCAGCTGGCAGCGGGTTCTCCAGGCGGATAACGGCATGTAAATGAACTGTTAAATAGCGGAAAGCCGGCCCTTTCCCGCGGGAGAGAGCCGGCTGCGACTGTTGAAGAAGGCTGCCAAAGAAGAAATCCCGTGAATCGCAGGGGGAGCCCGCATCGAATGGGATCAAATGCCCCGCAAAGCCTTGCGGCGCAAGGTATGCGGCTTGTGAAACAAGGGATTTCCCACGGCAGAGCTGTGGGAAAGTAACGGCATTTTCAGGCTTGTCAGATCCGATAGGTCCCGTCCCCGCTGCAGCGAAGAGGGGTGCTGTAAAAGGCGGCGACGGCCCGGATCAAATAGTCCGTATCGGCGGCGCCGGCAGTCTCATACACCGAGTGCATGGCCAGCTGGGGAAGGCCGATGTCCGCCGTGGGCAGAGAGACGTGGGTGTTGGCGATATTGCCCAGAGTGGAGCCGCCGGGGAGGTCGGAGCGGTTGGTGAGATGCTGGACCGGTACCTGGGCGCGGCGGCAGATCTCTGAAAAGAGCGCGGCGGAGAGGCCGTCGGTGGCGTAGCGCTGGCTGGCGGTGCGCTTGATGACCACGCCGCCGTTGAGGCGGGGGCGGTTGTCCGTGTCGGCGTACTCCGGGTGGTTGGGGTGGACGGCGTGGGCATTGTCGGCGGAGAGCATGAGGCTGGCGGCTGCGGCGGCGGGAAGGTCCCGGCCGGAGGCGGCGCAGATCCGGCGGAGGATATCGGATAAGAAGGTGCTGTCAGCCCCCTGCTTGGTGGCGCTGCCCACCTCCTCGTTGTCAAAGACGGCATAGAGTGGGAGACAGCCCTGCTCCCGGCTCTGGAGAAAGCCCTCCAGACAGCCATAGACACACTGGAGATCGTCCAGCCGGGGCGCGGCGATCAGCTCCCCGCCCGCCCCCAGAACGGTTCCGGTCTGGCGGAGGTAGAGGAAGAGCTCTGTGGAAAGAAGATCCTGCTCTTCCACACCGGCGGCCTGGGCTGCCAGCTTTTTCAGGCATCCCTTAGGCTGATCCAGCCCCAGCAGGGGGACAAGGTCGGTTTTGGGATCCAGAGCCGCCCCTTTGTTGGCGTCCCGCCGCAGGTGGATGGCCACGCTGGGGATCACCAGCAGATCCCGGTCCAGATCCACCAGCCGGGAGGCGATGGTCCCGTCTGCCAGACGGACAGCCACACGTCCCGCCAGAGAGAGGGGGCGGTCCAGCCAGGGGGCCATCAGCATGCCGCCGTAGGGCTCGGTGTTGAGGCGAAGATAGCCCTCCGGACCGGCCAGCTCCCCGTTTTCCTTCACCTGGAAGGTGGGGCTGTCGCTGTGGGAGGCCGTGATGAGAAAGCCGCTCCAATCCCCGGATGGGATGCGGAAGGCGATGAGAGAGGAGCCGTTCCGGGTGACATAGTAGGCCCCGCCGGGCTGCAGCTGCCAGGAGACGGTTTCCGGGAGAGGGATGTAGCCCGCCGCCTGCAGACGCTCTGAGAGGGCCTGCACCACATGGAAGGGGGTGGGGCTGCGGCGGATGAAATCAAAGAGAAGACGGTTGGTGTCGGACATTGGGGAGACCTCCTTTACCGGGATTTCCCTGCTATCTTACCACAGACAGCCGGGGTTATCCACACCCTTTTGGCAGAAACGGCAGCCAGCAGGGCTGCCGTTTCAGGCTGTAAAAAAGTCTGGTCAGCTTTTTTACAGCCTGAAAAATGCCGTTACTTTCCCACTGCTGCGCAGTGTGAAAGTCCTCGCTGCGCTCGCCGCACGCCTTGCTCTGCAAGGCTTTGCGGGGCATTTGATCTGATTCGAGGCGGGCTTTGCCCCCTCGAGCTCCCCCCGCGCAGCATACTTTTTGCGTCTGAAGGGGGCTTTGACACGCTGCAGGCGGCAGCCCGCAGGGCTGCCGTTTCTGTGGAAAAGGATCTTATGATGCCGATGTGACGCTGCCGAAGAAATAGTTCCCCAGAGCGCCCCGGTAAACGCCGGTAAGGCCGTCGGCCAGTTGGGAGACCGTCCCGTAATAGAAGAGGGGGACAACGCTGTAAGATGTCATCAGCAGCTCCTCCGCATCGTGGAGACAGGCTTCACGGGCGGAGAGGGAGGCGGTAACATCCACCACAGACAGCAGCAGATCGTAAGCCTGATCGGCAAACTGGACCAGGTTGCCGGCGGCGGTGCTGGTGGTGGAGCGCCAGCGGCGGAGGAAGGCGGTGGCGTCGTCATAGGCGGCGTCGAACCGGAAGGAGCCCATAGTATAGGTTCCGCCCAGCAGCTGCTCCCGCAGCTCCGTCTCCGTGCAGGGACGCAGCGTCACCGTGACGCCCAGCACCTCCTGCCAGGTATCCCGCAGATATTCGGCAGCGGCCTGATTTTCTGCCGTGTCCTCATAGAGATATTCCACCGCCGGGAAACCGCTGCCGCCGGGGTAACCCGCCTGGCTCATAAGGCTGGCCGCCTGCACAGCGCGCTCCTCTGCGGTCAAAGCCTCGCCTGACTCCGCCGCCAGCGCGTCGCCCACAGAACGGAAGTCCCAGTAGACGTCCGTTTCTCCTGTTTCAGCGCTGTCCGCCGTATCTGCCGCGGGCTGGGAGGTGGTTTCCTCCGTTTCCGCCTCCCACTGGTCGTCCCGGTTGGTGATGCCGTGGGGGACAAAGCCGGTGGCGGCGGTTTCTGTCAGGCTGCCGACAGCGGCCAAAAGAGCCTCCTGGTCAATGGCCAGGGCGAAAGCCTCCCGCACCAGCGCGTCGGAGAAGGGCTCAGAGGCGGTGTTCAGCAGCAGGGCGTAGGTGGAGGGGACAGGCTCCACTGTGAGCGTGCCCGCCTCGCTGAGAGCAGCGACGGCGTCCTCCGGCAGCTGGGCGGCAAAGTCCGCCTCGCCGCTGTCGAGGGCCTCATAATCCGCGTCGCTGCCCTCCGACCAGGCAAAGGTGATAGAGTCCGGGCCGGGGGAGACCTGATCGTAGTAGGTCTCGCTGCGCTCCAGCACGGCGGCGGCGCCGTCCAGAGAGGAGAGGGTATAGGCGCCGTTTGTGACCACCTGGGACGCATCGCTGCCCCAGTCATCTCCATATTGCTCCACCAGGTCCTGCCGCACCGGCATGGTCAGCGCGCCGGCGCAGAAGGTGTCCAGGAAGTAGGCGCAGGGGGAGGTGAGGGTGATGATCAGGGTGCTGTCCCCCTGGGCGGCCACGCCGGAGAGGAGAGAGCCGTCCTTGGCCTGCATGGCCTGGGTGTAGCCCTCCACCATATTGGCCCGGGCCAGGGCGGCCGGCGGCGTCTCCATGGAAAACAGCCGCTGCCAGGCGTAGACAAAGTCCTGGGCGGTGACAGGCTCCCCGTCGGACCACCGGGCGTCGCTGCGGAGGGTGAAGGTGTAGACCACCGAGCCGTCGTTCTGCTCCTGGACGGTATAGCTCTGGGCCATGCCCTCTGTCAGCACGGCGTGTCCGCTGCCGTCGTCGGTCCACTTGAGCAGGTTCTCATAGAGATGGAGGATCAGCGTGCTGCTGTCCGTGTCCGTGGCGGCGGCCGGGTCCGCGCTGGTCTGCGGGGAGAGGTCGCGGACGGTGAGATCCAGCCCCTCCTCCACATTCTCCCCGCCGCTGGCACAGCCCGCGGCCAGGGACAGGAGAAGAAGGGCGGAACATAATAAAGAAAGCCATTTTTTCATGCTTTTATCTCCTTTTCAGGCGGAAAACGGCGGTTTCCGCCGGTCAATCGGGTTCCATCATAGCATGTTTTCGGTGGCTTGTAAAGGCGGTTGAGAAAAAAGTTACAAAATGTTACAAATTTTGCATTGTTCCATAAAGGCAAGTGCGCCCCGGACGGAGGGCCGTCCGGGGCGCATTTGTTTTAAAAAAGGGGATCACCCCTTGGAAACCTCCTGCAGGTGGCCTTCGGCGTCAAAGGCCACCTGGGTCACGGTGTTTTTGGTGAGCTTGGCGATCTCCTCCAGGCGGATCCGGCCGGGGTAGTCGGAGACCAGGGTAAAGGCCACGCCGTGGCGCTTGGCCCGGCCGGTGCGGCCGATGCGGTGGACATAGTACTCGTTTTCATCGGGCACGTCGTAGTTGATCACAGCGTCCACGTCGTCCACATCGATGCCCCGGGCGGCCACGTCGGTGGCCACGAAGATCCGCAGCTCGCCCCGGCGGAACTTGGCCATCACCTTCTCCCGTTTCTGCTGGGGGATGTCGCCGTGGATGCACATAGCGTCCAGCCCGCGCAGCTGCAGCAGGTAGCTGACCCGCTCGGTGCTGCCCTTGGTGTTGCAGAAGATCATGACCCGGTCATAATTCCCCCAGTTGATGATCTTCTCCACCGCGTCCATCTTCTCCTCCATGGACACGTCCAGGCGGTACTGCTTGATGTCCGGCTTATTCTCCTCGTCGGCCCGGACGGTGATCTCCTCCGCGTCCCGCTGGTAGACCCAGGCGATGTCCATTACCTCGCGGCTGATGGTGGCGGAGAAGAGGCCCAGGTTTTTCCGGCTCTTCATCTGGTCCAGCAGGCGGGTGACGTCATGGATAAAGCCCATGTCCAGCATCCGGTCCGCCTCGTCCAGCACCACGGTCTCCACCTTGTCCAGCCGCACGGTGCG
>CAJFPI010000238.1 GCA_904398675.1 uncultured Oscillospiraceae bacterium | reverse complement strand
GGGGCGCACAGTGATCGGTGTCCTCCACGACATCAACCTCTCCCTGCTCCTCTCCGACCAGCTCCTGTTCATCAAGGACGGCAGGATCGCCGGAATAGGGAAGGCGGAAACGATCCTGCACAGGGACTTTCTCCGTGAGGTCTACGACATGGATGTGGCCGGCTATATGCTGGATGCCCTGAAAAAATGGGAGCAGGTGCTGTAGGCATCTTCGGATAGAGACAGACGCCGCACCGCGAAACCGGCCTGTGAAAGACGGGAGAGTGATATCTGCCGGGAGTGGATGCTAAAGTCGGCCGCTCCGCTCCGGGGAGCAGCGCAGCGGGACGCGGCACAGCGGCCGGATATGCCCGGCTGACCGCAGCCTGCCGTCCGCAGGAGGACATCAGCCGGGAGATGGCCGGCTCCCGGCATACAAGGTTTCCTGGAGAACAGGGGAGCGGCGCATTCGTCCGTCATCCCGGACGCCTGCGGGATCCCCGCCAGAGCAGCCGGGCAGGCTGTGATGCCGCCGAAATTCCGTCTGAAACGGAAATGTTATCGCATTTTCCCCAGAATAGCCTTGAAATTGACGGGCGAAGAGGGTAGAATACCATTAGACACCACGCCGGAAAACGGCGTCAGCAATGGAAGGAGGAACCCAGCATGCCAAAGACAACCAGCGCCGAAAAGAGCGCGGCTGCTGAGACTGCACGGCAGCCGGCAAAAACAGCCAAAAAGGCGGCGCCGAAGGCACCCGCAAAGAAAGTGGCGGAAGTTTACCTCCAGTTCGGGGAGAATGAATGGAATATGGCTCAGATCCTGGAGCAGGCGAAGGCCGCCTATGTGGCGGAGGGCCACCGCGTCTCCGCTATCAAATCCTTGAGCCTATATGTGAAACCCGAGGAGAAGAAGGCCTACTATGTTGTCAATGAAAAGGCCACTGGCAGTATTGATCTGTAACGTGCAAACGGCAGAATGAAAATCCCCGCATGCCGGGAGCTGTTCCCGGCTGCGGGGATTTTTATTGGCTGGCGGCGGAGGGGCCTATGAAATCGTTTTTCCAGCAGGTATATGATGTGGTGCGGTCGATCCCGCCGGGACGGGTGATGAGCTACGGACAGGTGGCGGCGGCCGCAGGAAATCCACGGATGGCACGGCAGGTGGGCTGGGCGCTCCACGCGTGCGGTGAAGAGATCCCCTGGCAGCGCGTGGTAGCCAAGGACGGCCGTCTGACCGTCAGGGAGGCATCCGGCTTTCCCCTGCAGCGGGTGCTGCTGGAGGGAGAGGGCGTAGCCTTTGACAGTCAGGGGCGGGTTATGGCGCCATACTTCTGGCTCCCGGAGAAATAGCGGACATCCCGGCGCCAGGGAGAGGGGAGCCGGCGGGAGAAATGCCGCAGGATACCTGTGTGTGACAAAATATACACAAATAATTCATGAATATGTCGCGCTATTCCATACGAAAATGTGATAGAAAGACTGCGTGTTTCAGGTGGAGCGGCTGGAAGGCGCACAGCCAAGCAGTCGCCCTGCGAGGCAGATTCCGAGAGAAAAAACGAGAATATGGCGAAACGAGCAGTAAGGATTTGTATATACTGCACCAGAAAGGCGAGCGCTTTTTTGTGGTTTTGCCAATTCTCGTTTTGTTTTTAACAATGCTATTGATTTATGAAGAGAGTATAATATACAATAGTTATGTAGCGCCCGGGAGGGGCGCTTTCACCGTGAGAAGTGACGAATGGAGGAGATCATGAGCAGATTGGAATTTTATTCTACCAGCGGCTCTCAGGCTGTGGTGGAGTCGCTCTACCGCGATCTGGAACACAGGATTATTGCCAGCCCGCCGGGCCTCTGCCCGGTGGATCTGGCGGCGTCCTTCCTCAAGCTGTGCCACGCCCAGACCTGCGGCAAGTGTGTGCCGTGCCGGGTGGGGCTGCGGCAGCTGGAGCTGCTGATCGAGGACGTCCTAAATGGACAGGCAACCCTGGAGACGCTGGATTTTATCGAGACCACCGCCCAGGTGATCTCCGACAGTGCCGACTGCGCCATCGGCTATGAGGCGGCCAATATGGTCCTCAAAGGCATCCGCGGGTTCCGGGACGACTATGAGTCCCATGTGAAAACCGGCCGGTGCCTGTGCAATCTGGACCAGCCGGTACCCTGCGTGGCCCAGTGCCCGGCGGGGGTGGATATCCCCGGCTATGTGGCCCTGGTGGGGGCCGGGCGCTACGCCGACGCGGTGCGCCTGATCCGCAAGGACAACCCCTTCCCCGGCGCCTGCGGCCTGGTGTGCGAGCACCCCTGCGAGTCCCGCTGCCGCCGGAACATGATCGAGGGCGCG
>CAJFPI010000237.1 GCA_904398675.1 uncultured Oscillospiraceae bacterium | reverse complement strand
TGGGAAGGCCCTGGCGGAGTTCGAGGAGAAACTGAAGGCATACCTGGCCGCTCAGAAGTAAAGCCGCCTTTTCCCCGCCGCGCAGGGCGGGAATACAGCAAAAACGTATGAGGAGTATGGAAAACGGGGAGATTGACATATGGAATTGACCAGCAAACAGCGCGCGCAGCTGCGCGGCATTGCCAATACCATCGACACCATCGTCCACATCGGTAAGGACGGGATCACAGACAACCTGGTCAAGCAGGCAGACGATGCCCTGGAGGCCCGGGAGATCATCAAGTGCAAGGTGCAGGAAAACGCCATGCTGACGGCGCGGGAGGCCTGTGAAGAGCTGGGCCGGCTGACACGCAGCGAGCCGGTGCAGGTGATCGGGTCCAAATTTGTGCTGTACCGGATGCAGCACGACAAGAGCAAGCGGAAAATTCAGCTGGCGCCGGCCGGAAAAAAGACCGGGAAACCGGAGAAATTTTGAAAAAACGGGAAACTATTTGCAGGATTCCTGCGTCTAAAGAATTGGCGGAGTGGGAGGAGCAGACCGAATGAATATCGGCATCTATGGGGGGACCTTTAACCCCATCCACCTGGGGCATATGACTGCGGCGCGCTATGCCGCGCAGGTGCTTGCGCTGGACCGGCTGTATTTTATTCCCGATGGGATCCCTCCCCACAAGACGCTGGGAGAGGGGGCGCCCACGCCGGAGGATCGGCTGGAGATGGTACGCCTGGCTGCCGGCTGCCTGGACCTGCCCCGCGGCGAGGCGCTGGCCAGCGACCTGGAGCAGCACCGGGCCGGGAAGAGCTATACGGTGGACACCCTGCGGGAGCTCCATCAGAAATTTCCAAAGGACACCCTCTGGCTTTTGATGGGGACGGATATGTTTCTTACCTTCCACCGCTGGCGGGATCCGGAGAGGATCCTGGACTATTGCGGGCTGTGCGCCTTTGGCCGCAGTGAATCGGACACGGAGGAGCTGTTTCGCTCCCAGCGGGACTATCTGGAGCGTACCTATGGAGCCAGAGTGACCACCATCGTGCTCCCCCAGCTTGTGGAAATCTCCTCTACCCAGCTGCGCGCCCTGCTCTCGGAGGAGGTCCCGGGCAGTGAGGACTGCAGGGGCGGGAAATACCTGGCCCCGCCGGTGTACGGCTATATCCTCCGCCACAGGCTCTACGGCACGGCGGAGGATCTGCGCCGCCTGCCCCTGGTAAAGCTCCGCCCTGCGGCGCTGAGCCATTTGAAGGGCAGCCGGATCCCCCATGTGCTGGGGACGGAGGACACCGCCGCAGCCCTGGCCCGGCGCTGGGGCGCGGACGAGGAGGAGGCCCGCCGGGCCGCCCTGCTCCACGACTGCACCAAGCGGCTGGGGCGGGAGGAGCAGCTGGCCCTGTGCCGGAAATATCACATTGATTTAGATGAATATGAAAAGAAGGAGCTGAAACTGCTCCATGCCAAGACCGGCGCCGCGGTGGCCCGGGCGGAGTACGGCCTCAGCGAGGCGGCGGTATCCGCCATCCGCTGGCACACCACAGGAAAGCCGGATATGACGCTGCTGGAGAAGATCCTGTACCTGGCGGACTATATCGAGCCCACCCGGGACTTCTGCGACCTGCGCCAGCTGCGTCAGCTGGCGTTTCAGGACCTGGACCGGGCGCTGCTCCTGGGACTTACCATGGCAGTTCGTGATTTGAAAGACAAAGGGATGGCGCTCCATCCCGACAGTGTGCGTGCGAGGGATTACTTGAAAGGAAGGCTTGCATGAATCAGTACAGAGGAAAGCGGGAGGCGCCAAAGCCTGAGCGGGAGGCCGGCATTCACCGGACAAAGCAGCAGGACGCCTCAATGAGAACACAGCCCCAGACCGGCTCTCACAGCGCCGCCTCATCCGGGGCAAAGCCGCCCAGGCAGCGGCGGGACGGAGAGAAAAGCGGAGAGAGCTTTGCCAAACGCTGGCGGCGGTTTTTCCGGCGCCACCGGGTGGGCGTGATCGTGGGCGGTTCCGTACTGGGGCTGCTGCTGGTGCTGCTGTCCGCCGGGGCCATCTGGTGGGTGACCAATGTCAAGGCGCCGGATATTCCTGTCATCACGCCCGGTGGAACCGACGATACCGCCGACCCGGAGGAGGAGGGCGGCCTTGGCAGCCTGGTGGAGGGCATCAATGTGGATGAGGAGCTGCCCGACTACATCTCCAACCAGAAGGAGGGGGTCTACACCTTCCTCCTCATTGGCCGCACCACCATGGACGACAACTCCGACATGCTGATGCTCATCGTCTTTGACACCAACACCGGGGAGATCAACGCCTGCAGCATCCCCCGGGACACCATGATCAACCTCTCCTCGGATGTGAAGAAGATCAACTCCACCATCTGGGGCGGCGTGAACAACACCATGAACTGGGTCCGCAAGACCCTGGGCGTCTACCCCAACTTCTATGTCATGGTGGACTGGGCGGCCGTTGGGGAGCTGGTGGAGGCGGTGGGCGGCGTCTACTTCGACGTGCCCTGCCGCATGTACTATGTGGATTCCAACCCCAAGGGACCCTTCACCATCGACCTGGAGGAGGGTTACCAGCTGCTGGACGGGGACAAGGCCATGCAGCTGATCCGCTGGCGGCACAACGCCCCCGGCTATGAACACTACGCCACGGAGGCCGGCTTTGACGGCAGCAACACCAAGCGCACGGAGATGCAGCAGGAGTTCATTGTGGCTGCGGCCAAGCAGATTCTCCAGGTGAAAAACCTGCCTTATCTCGGCTCTATGGTCCAGGTGTTCAGCGAGCATGTGGAGACCAGCCTCTCTGTGGGCAACCTTGCCTGGTTTGCCCAGAAGGCCCTGACGCTGGACAGTGCCAACAAGGTCACCTTCCACACGCTGCCCGCCAACTACAACGGCAGCTGCTACAGCCGGACCCAGCACAACTACCAGTCCTACGTCACCTTCCAGCAAAGCGCCCTGGTGGAGCTGGTGAACACCTATCTGAACCCCTATGAGGGGACCATCTCCCTCAGCGACCTGGATCTCATGCGCATCAACAGCGATGGCTCCATCAGCTCCTCCACCGGCTCGGTGGCGGACACTGCCCACAACCAGCTGATCAGCGACATCAACAGCGGCCTGGCCTATTTTTACAAGAGCGGCAGCAGCACCTATGTGGGCTACTATGAGACGGAGGACCCGGATACGGAGGAGCCGTCGGAGACGGATCCCTCCACGGATCCCAGCAATCCCACAGATCCCTCCACGCCTACGGATCCCGGCGGGACGACAGATCCGGGCGGCTCAACAGACCCGGGCGATACAACTGACCCCGGCGGGACAACAGACCCGGGCGGAACGACGGATCCAGGTGGCACAACAGATCCCGGCGGGACGACAGACCCGGCTGATCCCTCGTCCGGCGGAGAGGAGGGCGGCTCTTCGGATTCCGGCTCCACAACGGAGGACGGCAGCCAGAATAGCGGAGGGGCGGCGGATGCCGGCAATGTCCCTGCCGATCCCGCTGCAGCAGACGGAAACGGGAATAATGGAGGCGTTCTCTCCCAGAACGGCGCTGCGGCCTGACCGACGGGCCTGATATACAAAACATAAGGAGGACGAATATGACGCCAAAGGAGATTGCGGCCACAGCAGCCAAGGCCCTTGACAGCAAAAAGGGCGTGGATATCAAAGTGATCGATGTGCTGGAGCAGACCACCCTTGCCGACTACTTTGTGATTTGCTCCGGCACCAGCAACACCCAGATCAATGCCCTGTGCGACGCGGTGGAGGAGGCGGTGAATACCGCCGGTGAGCCCACGCTCCACCGGGAGGGGCACCGGGGCGGCACATGGGTACTGCTGGACTTCGGCAGTGTCGTGGTCCATGTGTTCAACAACGAGGCCAGAGAATTTTACGCCCTGGAGCGGCTGTGGCAGGACGGCCGGCAGGTGGACCTGCAGGCGCTTTTGGGGGAATAAGGGCATTGTCCACAGGGCACGCGGCCCGGCAGGCGGAAGAACTGGGCCTGCGAGGCATATCGCTTTAGCGGCGAGTGATAGACAAGAGGGGACAGGTTTCTGCTCCCTTTTCAAGGAAAGTAGTGATTGCAGGGGAAATTGAAATCCATTGGTGAATATACCAAAGAAAGGCTCCGCCCTAACATAGGCGGAGCCTCTTTACTCTGAATGATAAGCCTTCAATTTGATGTTGCCTCTGCATCTTCAGTGCCTGAAATTCCACTTTCCTCCAACAAATCCGGGGGAACTGCACTCACAGACAGTTGTTCTTCTTCAGAGAGACTGTTAAACCATGCCAACCAATCCAGCGTTTCTTCGGAAAGGCCGTCCCTGTCTACCCACCTGTCTCCAAACCGCACTTGACTCCCTGTTCCTGTCCTATGCTCAAAAACAATCCATTTTTCATTCATAAAGATTTCTAACGTACCATCTGCTATACGCCGATATGCAAATCCTTCTCCGAAGTTAGATTGATCATTTTCTGTTGGCGTCTCAGAACCATCTACAGTTGAAGTAATCTCCCCATCCGCAGTTTCATTGTCCTCGGTTCCCGTACTCTCTTTTCCTGTATCATAATAAAGGTTCCCGTCTACCATCACCATGGGGATTTTATCCCACTGAGTTTCTTCCTGAGTAACCTGATTGTCTCCGGTAGAACACCCTCCTAACATAAGCGCCGCCCATAAAAGTATGCATAAACACAATTTTTTCATATTATTGACCTCCTTATGCAGTTGATCTCTTATTTATCATAGACGCAAAATTTCCTGTGATGTTTCATTTTTATCATTATAAAATACAAAAAAGTTTTACGCAAGGCATGATAAAACATTTCATCCAGCCATTTAGAGGTTAGAGACTGCTATTTGGTGAAACCGACGGAGTTCGGTTCATCACTACTTATCTTGAAAAGGGACGGTTTCTGTCCCCTCTTGCAATTTCAGGAAAATTCATATATAATAACCCGGAATGAGGATCCGCGCGCCAGAGCGGGAAGAAAACAAGGAAAGTGTGATCAGATTGAAGTACGATTTTACCGCCATTGAGCAGAAATGGCAGAAGAAGTGGGAGGAGGAGAAGACCTTCGCCTGCAAAACCGGGGACACGGACAAGCCCAAGTTTTATGCCCTGGTGGAGTTCCCCTATCCCTCCGGCCAGGGCCTCCATGTGGGCCACGCCCGGCCCTATACCGCCATGGACGTGGTGGCACGGAAACGGCGGATGGACGGATACAATGTGCTGTTCCCCATGGGGTATGACGCCTTCGGCCTGCCCACGGAGAATTACGCCATCAAAAACCATATCCACCCGGCCAAGGTGACCCACGACAATATTGAAAACTTCACCAGGCAGCTGAAGATGCTGGGCTACTCCTTTGACTGGGACCGGATGGTGAACACCACCGACCCCAGCTACTACAAGTGGACCCAGTGGAT
>CAJFPI010000236.1 GCA_904398675.1 uncultured Oscillospiraceae bacterium | reverse complement strand
TCGGGCTCGTTGGTGGTGAAGTTCTGCATCCACATCCCCGGACGGGCCAGGAAATTGGTCACCGGGTTGTCGTGGCCGCCCACATAGCGGTTGAACTCATAGGTGATCCCCACCACCACCGGCAGCAAAAGGATCTGAATGGCAATCCGCAGCAGAAGGCTCTCCACAGGCCAGATGGCAAACACCACGCTGTGGAATAAAATGGCCACGATGATGACCACAAAGAGAAAGCTGGTGCCGCAGCGGGGATGGTGCTTGGGCTGGATGCGGACGTTTTCCACCGTTAAATCCAGGCCCTTTTCATAACAGAAGATGGTCTTGTGCTCCGCGCCGTGGTAGGCGAACACCCGCCGGATATCTTTCATCCGGGAAACCAGAATCAGATAAGTCATAAAAATCGCGATCCGCAGCACGGCATCCACCAGGTTGCGCACGATCTCGCTGTCCGTGACATACTGGACGAGGCTGGCTGCGGTGGTGGGGATCAGCATAAACAGCAGCAGCGAAAAGCACACCGCCATTACAACGGAAAATCCGATGACCACCTTTTCCATCGTCTCGTTGCTGAGCTTTTTGTCCAGCCACTGCTCAAACTTTCCCGGCTCTCCCAGATCCTCGTCCGGGTAGTAGTCGGCGGAAAACATCAGAGCCTTCACGCCCTTGACCATGCTGTCAATGAAAGTAACGCTGCCGCGGAGGATGGGCAGCCCCAGGATCGGATGCCGGTCCCGGACCAGTTTCAGCTCCTCCTCCTTTATCACCAGCCCCTCCGGGCTGCGGACCACGATAGCCTGCTTTTCCGGCCCGCGCATCATGATCCCCTCAATAAGGGCCTGCCCGCCGATGCTGGTGCGAAACTTGGTTTTGGTGCTTTTTTCTTCCATAGAGTCTGTTCCTTTCCGGAAAATCATATCACAAATACGCCAAAAATGCAACAGGCGTTCTATATTCTTCAGGAGGCGGGGAGCACGATGGTCACAATCGTGCCGCCGCCCACCGCATTGTCAATGGTAAACTCGCCGTTGTGCAGATGGATGATCTCATCGCACACCGCAAGACCAATGCCGGAGCCCCGGGCCTTGGAGGAGCCCTTGTAAAACTTCTGCTTGACAAAGGGCAGCTCCTCCTCCGGGATGCCGGGGCCGTAATCCCGGACGGTGATGACAATAACGCCGTCCTCCCGGCGGATGGATGCGTCGATGCGTTTGCCGGCGCCGCCGTGCTTGGCGGCGTTGTCCAGCACATTGCAGAAGACCTGCTTGAGCCGCTCCGGGTCACAGGCAATGGGGTCAATGATCTCCCCGCCGTCCTCGTAATGCAGTGCAATGCCGTCCTGACGGAACAGGGCCTGGTAGGAGAAGATGGTGTCCTCAAACTCCGCCTGCACATCGGCCTGCTCCACATGGAGGGTGAAACGGCCGTCCTCCATGCGGCTGAAGTCCAGCAGCTCCTCCACCATGGAGGTGAGGCGGCGGGACTCCTTCAAAATGGTCTCCACCCCCCGGCGCAGCTCCTCCTGGCTGCAGCTGCCGGACAGCAGCGTCTCCCCCCAGCCGTTGATGGCGGTGAGCGGGGTGCGCAGCTCGTGGGAGACGGAGGAAATAAACTCCGACTTCACCTTCTCCGACTGGCCGATCTTGGTGGACATGTCGTTGATGGAGTCGATGAGCTCCCCGATTTCATCCTGGTATTTATTTTCCAGCTGTATGCCGTAGCTGCCTCCTGAAATGCGCTTTGCCGTGGCGGTTACCTCCGCCACGGGCTCCACCACGTTGCTGATGAAGACCATATTGGAGAAATAGACCATGGCCAGGGCCGCCAGGGCCACCAGCACGGACACCAGGATGCTCACCAGGATCTGGCGGTTGGCCCGCTCCATGCTGGTGACATACCGCATGGCGCCCACCACCCGGCCGTCAAACTCCAGAGGGGCAGACACCGCCAGGATGATCTGTCCGGTGGTGGGGTCCGCCCCCATATAGGCGTCCATCGAGCCCTCATCCAGCGCGGTGACGATATCCGGCGTACCCGGCATCAGCCCCGCGGTGACGCCGTAGGTGGAGACCAGGATGCGGCCGTTGCTGTCAATGAACTGCAGCTCAATGTTCTGGTCCTGGTAGGTGTCGGTGACATAGAGGTTGGCCATCTGGTAGAACTCGTTGTAGCTGTTCATGGCATAGGAGTTGAAGGCGTCTGTGGCCTCGTTGGCCTTGGCCTCCAGGCCGTTTCGCATGCTGGTGTAGTAATAGTTGGCAATGCTGATGGAAAAGACCACCACGCCCAGCACAGCCACCATAAAGATCGGGCCGATGGAGTTGATCAGCCACCGCTTTCGAAGGCCCTGAATCCGCAATCTTCTTTTGACCTTCACGATCCGTGATCTCCTCTCTGCTGTTTCTCATCAAATGGACCCTGCCGACTCAAAAGCCCCACTTGAAACCATAGCCCCAGACTGTATGGATATAGGTGGGGTTCTGGGCGCTGGCCCCACCGGCAGAGCCGGCGGGGGCCCTGGGGATTTTACCTGCTCGGGCGGAGTGAATCCGCCCTGCGCCAAGGCTTTGGCTGCCCGCCAAAGCGCTTGCACGGGCGAAACGCCCGGCCCGCTGCGCGGGGTAAGGACAACGCCGGGGCAGCCAGGGATCAAAAGCCCCACTTGTAGCCGTAGCCCCAGACTGTATTGATATAAGTGGGGTTCTGGGCGTTGTCCTCGATTTTCAGGCGGAGGCGGCGGATGTTCACATCCACGATCTTCAGCTCGCCGAAGTAGTCCCGGCCCCACACCTGATCCAGGATCTCCTCCCGGCTCAGGGCCTTCCCCGGGTTCTCCATGAACATCCGCATGATGGCGTATTCCACCTGGGTGAGTTTCACTCTCTGCCCGTTTTTCTCCAACGTTCTGTTCCGGGTATTCAGGCGGAAGGGGGGCTGTACGATCTCCCCTGCCTGCTCTGCCGCCGGCGTCCCTCCGGCCCGGCGGAACAGCGCGTCCACCCGGGCGGTGAGCTCCGCCGGGGAGAAGGGCTTTGTCACATAGTCGTCCGCTCCGGTCATCAGGCCCGTCACCTTGTCCATCTCCTGGCTGCGGGCGGTGAGCATGATAATGCCGATGGAGGTGTTGGTGGCCCGGATCCGGCGGCAGACCTCGAACCCGTCAATGCCGGGGAGCATGATATCCAGAAGGGCTACCCGGACATCTGTGTGGGTCTGCAGCAGCTCCAGGGCCTGCTCGCCGGTCTCCGCCTCGATTACCTCATAGCCCGCCCGGGTCAGATTGATAACGATAAATCCGCGGATGCTGGACTCGTCCTCCAGCACCAGAACCTTTTTTGCCATGGGGCATTCTCCTCCCGTTTATCAGTTTTCGCCGGTGGCCCATTCCCTGGTTATGAGATGAAAGCGCTGGCTCAGCTCCTCCTGGTCAATGGCATGGCGCCACCCCTGCCCCTCCTCGGAGAAGGAGGCGGAGTAGATGGTGCTTACCTGCCGTTTCAGGATAAAGCGGCCGCTGCGGGTGGCCTGGTATTCCCGCCGGTTGCCTGTCAGGGTGTAAATGGATAGGAAGTCCGTGTAGGTGTTCTCGTCTTCCCGAATGGAAAAAACGGTCTCCTTTTCATCCGTGCCGGATATCTGGCGGACGGCGATCCGGCCGTCCCAGCTCTCCGGCAGCTCCAGATACCAGCTCTCAGCCACGTTGTGGTAAGTCAGCAGGACGTTTTCCCGGCCGCCGGAAATGTCATAGCTGTACCAGTACACCTGCCAGTAGGTATCCTCGGTGGAGAGATCAGAGGCAGGCAGCGCCGCCGGCACAGGCACCTCGGTCACGCCGTCGCCGTTAATGTCCATCGGGGTCAGGGAGATATAGCGGAAAATCTCGCTGGTTACACCGGTGCTGTCACTGCGGACGATGTTGACGATGCCCTCCTGCTTATATGCCAGAATATCAGTAATAGCCCGCGTATCCTCCGCCACGCCGGTAATGAAAAGGGCGGGCTCACCATCCTGCAGCGTGCCAATATCCATGCCGCTGAGCTCCGCAATGGTCATGGAGAGACTGCAGGAGGATTTTACCTGCAGGGCAGTGCCATCCCAGTCGTAGTATTCAGCAATCGGGGTGCCGTTGTCGTCGGTGCGGAGCAAAACGATCTCGGAGAGGCCGTCCCCGTCAAAGTCCAGCACCTCATAGCGGTTGTACAGACTGAACATCAGCGGCGTCGGCTCGTAATCGGAGATGCTGTAAACCCCCAGCGCCTGGAACTCGGTGCTGATCCGCCAGCCCACCAGGATTTCCTTGCTGCCGTCGTTGTCCATATCCACATAACGGATGCTGTAGATGGCGGTGCCGCTGCCCTCGATAACGGCAGCCTGCTCATAGGAATCCTTCACTGCGCGGAAAATGTAGATTTTCAGCGGACGCTCGTCGCTTGACTTGCGGAAAAAGGCCACCGCCTCCTCCACGCCGTCCCCGTCCAGGTCCGTCAGCTGCACCGACTGGATGTTGCTGCCGGAAACCGGAGCGGCGTTTTCCGCCCCGTCGGCCAGAATCGCCTCGATCTGGATGCGCAGAGCGGTATACTCCTCCGGCAGCTGGGGCAGCTCGTAGAGATCTTCCGGAGAGGCATTGAACATGCAGCCGGACAGCAGCACGACAAGCGCCGCTGCCGCCAGCGCCACCAGAAAAATCTTTCCCTTTCGCACCATACCGCCACCTCCCGCCGCCCTTAGCGCGTTTCCCGGGCCAAAATCCGGCCATCCGCCCCAAAAAGGGCTGGGACAGGCCCGTTCCCGGCCATTATATCACAATGCCCCCCTCTTTGGTAGAGCGACTTTGCATTTTCCTGTGTGCAAATTGTAAACTTTGCGCTGGAAAAATCTCTTGCAATTTGCTGTGCCAGCATATATAATGTAGGATACTGAGTGCATGCCGGTGTGATGGAATTGGTAGACGTAGTGGACTCAAAATCCACCGCTGGCGACAGCGTACCGGTTCGAGTCCGGTCACCGGCAC
>CAJFPI010000235.1 GCA_904398675.1 uncultured Oscillospiraceae bacterium | reverse complement strand
GACCGCTGTGGAGATTCTGGAGAGCGGGAAGGAGTACACCGACGACGAGCTGCGCAAGCTCCTCTCCGGCCACCTGTGCCGCTGCACCGGCTATGAAAATATCCTGCGGGCGGTGAAGAAGACCATGCTCAAGCGGCTGGGCAAGGCCCAGTAAGCGGCATTTCCGGGAAAATCTGAATCCATTAAAAAGAGCGCCCCTCCGTTTTAAAACGGAGGGGCGCTGCGACTGTGGGAAAAGGCTCCCCAAGAAGAAACCCTGCAAATCGCGGAGGGAACTCGGGGAGGCAAAGCCCGCCTTGAATGAGTTCAAATGCCCCGCAAAGCCCTGCTATGCAGGACGTGCGGCGAGCGCAGCGAGGACTTTCCCTCCCGCGGCGGAGCTGTGGGAAAGTAGCGGCATTTTCTGACCAAATGCACGTCTCATCCTTCGGTGAAAGGGAAAATAAGACGCGCAAAGAGCCTTTGCTTGCCTGCAAAGGCTCTTTCTGCTATCATGGGTTCAGGAAAAGGAGGAGAACATATGGGAAAGAAGAATACCCAGGTGGGGGCGCGGATCGCGGCGCTGCGGAAGGCGAGGGGGCTGACCCAGGAGCAGCTGGCGGAGCGGCTCCATGTGACGCGTCAGGCCGTCAGCAGCTGGGAGACCGCCAATTCCTACCCGGATGTGGAGATGCTGGCGGCCCTGTCGGAGGCGCTGGAGGTCAGCATTGAGGAGCTGATCTACGGGACGACCCGGGAAAAGGTGACGGAGGAGCTGCCCCGCTGGATGAAGGTGACATTCTATGTCCTGATGCTGGTGATGGGCACCATCGTCCTGGGGAGCATGTACGGGGAGGGCGCGGCCCTACAGGTGCTGATCATCAGCCTGCTGGGTACCCTCTATTACGGCATCCTGGTCATCCGCGACGGGCTGCGCGGTCTGAAATAGAAAAAATAAAAACACGGTGCGGGGGACATTGTCCCCCGCACCGCTCTTTTCTTTATGTCTAAAAATCTGCGAAGTAGGTGTCGTAGAGCCGGTCCGCCGTGCCCTGCAGCTCCCGGCAAAAACCGTCGTAGGCCTCGATCAGCTTGGCGCCCTCCTCCGTCAGCGTGGCGCCGCCGCCGTGACGGCCGCCGGTGGTGGAGTTGAGCAGGCGGAATCCCAGCTCCTGCTCCGCCTTCTTCATGATGGTCCATGCCTTGGAGTAGGCCATATTCATATCCATGGCCGCCGCGCGGAGAGAGTGGAGCTCCTGCACCTTGCGCAGCAGCGTTGCGACGCCGGGACCAAAACATTTCTCGTCGGTAAACAGGCGGACGGACAGAACAATGCGAATCTTGTGATCCATAGACAGCGTCTCCTCCTTCGTTGATAGCAAACGCAGCAGCGCTTAGTCCTGTTTCTTCAGCGTGTCCACCCAGGCGCCGTATTTGGCCAGGTTGGCGTCCCGCTCCGCAGCGTCGGCCCCCTTGGTCAGAACATAGACCTTGATCTTCGGCTCTGTGCCAGAGGGGCGGACGATGATAGAGGTGCCGTCTGCCATCTCGAACCGGAGCACGTTGGAGCCGCTGAGCTCCATGGCGGACTTTTCGCCGGTGGCGCAGTCTGTCACGCTGCCGTCGCTGTAGTCCTTGAACTGCCGCACAGCCACGCCGGCGATCTCCCTGGGCGGGGTCTCCCGCAGGGACTTCATCAGCCTTGCCATGTCCGCCAGACCGTCCAGGCCGGGCATCACCAGATTGTGGGTCTTTTCGCCGTAGCAGCCATAGGTCTCATAGAGCTGCTGCAGAGCGTCCAGCACAGTCATGCCCTTGGCGGCGTAGTAGGCGGCCATCTCCGTGAGGAGGAGGGAGGCGGTGACCGCGTCCTTGTCCCGGACAAAATCCCCCACCATGTAGCCGTAGCTCTCCTCGTAGGAGAAGACTACCTTGCCCTCGCCCCTGGCCTCCAGGCCGTCCTTCTTCTCCGCCAGGAACTTGAAACCGGTGAAGGTATCGTAGCAGGCGGCGCCGTAGTGCTCCGCCACGGCCTTGGCCATCTCGGTGGTGACAATGGTCTTCAGCACCACCGGCTTTTCCGGCAGCTTGCCGGAGCGCTGCATGGCCCCGAGGAGATAGTCCAGGAGCACAACGCCGGTCTGGTTGCCGGTGACCACCTGGTAGTTGCCCTCCTTGTCCCGGACCATGATGCCCACCCGGTCGCTGTCGGGGTCGGTGCCGACGATGAAGTCCACATCGTTTTCTTTGGCCAGATCCACGGCCAGATAGAACCCCTCCGGGTTTTCCGGGTTGGGGGAGACCACGGTGGGGAAGTTCCCGTCGATCACCATCTGCTCCTTGACGCAGAGCAGATGCTTGAGGCCGGCCCGGTGCAGGGCCTCGGGGACCAGCCTGTAGCCGCAGCCGTGGAAGGGCGTATAGACCACCTTGAAGGTATCCGCCACCGCGGGGATGGCCCCGGGGTCTGTGACCATGGCCATGACCTCCTTCAAAAACGCCTCGTCCGTCTCCTGCCCGATGACCTCGATGAGACCCTTCTCAACGGCCTCGTCATAATCCATGCGGCGGATGCCGGTGAAGATGTCGATCTTTTTCAGCTCCTGGGCAATGGCGTCAGCGTGGTGGGGGGGCAGCTGGGCGCCGTCGGCCCAGTAGACCTTGTAGCCGTTGTACTCCTTGGGGTTGTGGCTGGCAGTGACGTTGATGCCCGCCTGGCAGCCGTAGTAGCGCACGGCAAAGCTCAGCTCCGGCGTGGGGCGCAGGGAATCGAAGATGCGGACATGGATGCCGTTGGCGGCGCAGACCTCCGCCGCGGCCCGGGCGAAGGCCATGCTGTTGTTGCGGCAGTCCATGGCGATGGCCACGCCCCGGCGCCTGGCGTCCTCGCCCTCGGCGCAGATCACGTTGGCAAAGCCCTGGGTGGCGTGACGGATGACATAGACGTTCATCTGGTGCAGGCCCATTTTCATGGTCCCCCGCAGCCCGGCGGTGCCAAATTCCAGGGGGCCGTAAAACCGGCTTTCGATCTCCTTGGGATCATCGGCGATGGCCCGCAGCTCCGCTGTCTCCTCCGCTGTTAAAACGCCGCTGGAGAGCCACTTTTCATATTCCTTCTGGTAGTCCATATCAACCATTCCTCCTTTATGTAGTGGGAAATCGCTTTTTGTACCGCTCCATGCGCTGGGGCAGGGGATGCGGCGCCGTTTGATATGCACAGGGGTGACAGGCGGTGCGGCCGCCGGGGAAAGTCTTTGTCCTATTGTATCAACATTCTGCGGAGGATTCAAGAGGAAAAGGGAAAAACCCGGCGCGCGTCAGGACGCACAGCCGGGTCAGTCCTATTTGTGATATTTTCCGCCCTCCAGGATCTGGTAGCCCCGGTAGAGCTGTTCCAGGAGCATGATCCTTGCCAGGTGGTGGGGAAATGTCATGGGGGACATGGACAGCCGCAGCTGTGCCGCCGCCTTCAGGGAGGGGTGGAGGCCGTTGGAGCTGCCGATGACAAAGGCCAGGGCGGACTGCCCCCGGTTCCCGGTTTCGGCGAGAAACTGGGCGAGGGCCTCGCTGGAGCGCAGCTCCCCCTCGATGCAAAGCGCCACCACGGCGGCCCCGGCGGGGAGCTTTCCGCGGATCTGCTCCGCCTCCCGCGCCAGCGCCTGTTCGATCTCCCCGGGGGAGGGGGCGTCCCGCAGCCGCTGCTCCGGCAGCTCCGCCACCTCCAGCCTGCAAAAGCGGGACAGGCGCTTTTGATACTCTGCCGCCGCCTCCAGGTAGAACTTCTCCTTCAGCTTTCCAACACAGATGACGGTAATACGCTGCATGTCGACTCCTCCAGCAGGTGGGGCTCACAGGGGACGTCCCGGGGCGCCACGGTGAGGCGGCCGCCGTAGCCTACAGGCTCCAGCGCAGCGGATACGGTTTCCAGCGCCGCCCGGGGGGTGTTGTTCTCCTGGCTGAGATGGGCCAGAATGATATCGCCCGTGCCGTGGAGGGCAGCCTCCCGGGCGAACTGGGCCGCCGCAGCGTTGCTGAGATGGCCCCAGCGGCCCAGCACCCGCTCCTTCAGCGCATAGGGGTAGGGGCCGCTGCGGAGCATCTCCACGTCGTGGTTGGCCTCCAGCACCAGCAGATCCACCCCCATGAGGCGCTCCGCCCCCTGGGGGACAATGCCTGTATCGGTGAGAAGGCCCAGGGAACGCCCGCCGCAGTCAATACGGTAGGCGGCGGAGCCGGGGATGTCGTGGCTGGTGGGAAAGGAGGAGACGAAAAAGCCGCCGATCTCCAGACTGCTGCCAGCAGAAAAGGGGCGCAGGAGGGGCTCCGCCCCGGCCACGCGGTAGGCGATTTGCCGGGCTGTCTCCGCGGTGGCGTAGATGGGGACGGCGTGGCGGCGGACCATAGTGGAGAGCGCGGCAATGTGATCGTTGTGGGCGTGGGTGATCAGCAGGGCGGACAGATCATCCATAGAGAGGCCCAGAGCGGCAAGGCTTTTCCGGATGCGGAGGCAGGAGATGCCCGCATCGATGAGCAGGTGCTGCCCGCCCCAGGACAGCAGGGCCGCGTTGCCGGCGGAGGAGCTGGCAAGGGTGAGAAAGCGGATCATAGATTCCTCCTAAGGGTAGGGGATTACAGGGAAAACGCCGGGTAATCCTCATTACCCGGCGGGAATGCCGTATATTCGATGATTGGAAGAACAGAGGGTCAGCCGGCGCTGAGGGCCTCCTCCTCGTCGGGAATTTCGGACACCGAAATATTCCCGCCCAAGCCGCGGAACTTCTCGATGACATTCTCGTAGCCCCGCTCAATATACTGGACGCCCCGGATCTCGCTGGTGCCATAGGCTGCCAGGGCCGCGATGATCATGGCCGCCCCGGCCCGGAGGTCGCAGGCCTCCACCTGGGCGCCGGTGAGGTGGTCCACGCCCTCGATCACCGCCAGGTTGCCGTCCACCTGGATCTGGGCGCCCATGCGCTTGAACTCCTCTGTATACCGGAAACGGCTGCTGAAGATGCTCTCCGTGATGATGCTGGTGCCGTGGGCCAGGCACAGCGCCGCCGCCATCTGGGGCTGCATATCCGTGGGGAACCCGGGGTAGGGCATGGTCTTGATGTTGGTCTTTACCAGCGGACCGATCCGCCGGACCAGGAGGTTGTCGTCAATCTCCTCCACCTCCACACCCATCTCCAGGAGCTTGGCGGTGATGCAGTCCATGTGCTTGGGGATAATGTTGCAGACCTTGATCTGCCCGCCGCAGGCGGCCACAGCGGCCATGTAGGTTCCCGCCTCGATCTGATCGGGGATGATGGAGTAGGTGCCGCCGTGGAGCCGTTCCACGCCCCGGATCTTGATGATATCCGTGCCGGCGCCCTTGATGTTGGCGCCCATGGAGTTGAGGAAGTTGGCCACATCCACGATGTGGGGCTCCTTGGCCACGTTTTCAATGACAGTATAGCCGTCCGCCAGAGCGGCGGCCAGCATGATATTGATGGTGGCGCCCACCGAGACCTTATCCAGGAAGATATTGGCGCCGTGGAGCCGGTCGCCGTCAACGGCCCGGGCGTCGATAAAGCCGCCCTGCACCTCCACCTGGGCGCCCAGGGCATGGAATCCCTTGAGATGCTGGTCAATGGGCCGTGTTCCGCCGAAATCACAGCCCCCCGGCAGCGCCACATCCGCCGCGCCGAAACGGCCCAGCAGCGCGCCGATCAGGTAGTAGCTGGCCCGGCAGCGGCGGGCGGAGTCGTAGGGAATGCGGGCATTGTGGAGGGAGCTGCAGTCGATCTCCACGGTGCTTTTGTTGAGGACGCGGATATGGGCGCCCATGTCCTGCAGAATGCTCATGAGAAGAGTCGCGTCGCTGATCTGAGGCATATTTTCGATGCGGCACACCCCGTCTACCATCAGTGCAGCGGGGATAATGGCCACAGCGGCATTCTTGGCGCCGCTGATCTGGACCTCGCCAAAAAGAGGGTTCCCGCCCTCCACAATATACTTTTTCAAAAGAACACGCTCCTTATATCATCCAAAACGCAGGACACTGCCGCTAATCACAGTCTGTCCTGAACGCAGAACTTCATACACCTGCCGTCAACCCGGCGGGAGACATAATATGGGAATATACCAAAGATAGTATACCAAATATTTCTCCAAAAGCAAGAACGAATCCTAAAAAATTAAACGCACATTTCAAGGAATTATGGTTTGAAATGGAGAAACTGCAGTCAGGCGCGGACGACACTGCCGGTGGAGGAGTCAACATAATACTGGTATGTGTCGGTGACAATCCGCCACTGTCCGGCCAGCTGGGGAGTGGAGGCGGCGGAGGTCTGCAGTGCATAAACAGGGGAAACGGACAGGATCCTGTTGCAGACGGCACCGCTCTCTTCCCGGTAGTCCAAAAATTTTACCAGGGCGTCGGCCGTGGTGAAGACCGGCGTATCCAGAAGAACACTGCCCTCCACGGACAGGCAGGAGCCGGAGGCGGACAGGAGATGCTTGGCATCGTCAAAACGGAAGGTGACTGTACAGTTGTAAACCTGGCAGCCGTCCACCACGCGGGTGGCGATATAGGCGTTTTCTTCCTGATCGCCAGAAGGCTCATAGCCGAACGTTTCACAGAAATTCTGGAAAAAGGCGGCTGGGTCCGCGGTGGCCCGCCGGTCGGAGACAAAATCAAAGGCACCGGTGCTGCGAAACTGGATCGTCCCCGCATCGCCGGTATAGGTATAGATGCCGCCCCCTTCATGAACGCCGGCTGTCTCCTCCCCCAGAATCGTCTGGGCAATCGCCGTCTCCAGCGACAGATCCCGGCTGAGGGAGTGGGAGGAGAGCGGGACCCCTTCCAGGGAAACGGTTTCATCCAACGCGATTTCACTGTCGGCATAAAGCTGATAGAGCTCCTCCTCCAGCCGTGCGCTGGTCCTGGACTGCTGCAGGCGGAAGTTGAGGAGCAGAGCCAGGAGGAACAGGTTCAGCAGCAGAAGAATGACAATGGTAATGGTTTTCAGG
>CAJFPI010000234.1 GCA_904398675.1 uncultured Oscillospiraceae bacterium | reverse complement strand
TCGGACTCCTTGTCCAGGTTGATGACCTTGGCGTAGCAGCCGCCCTCAAAGTTAAAGACGCCGTTGTCATCCCAGCCGTGCTCGTCATCGCCGATGAGCAGCCGCTTGGGGTCGGTGGACAGCGTGGTTTTACCGGTGCCGGACAAGCCGAAGAACAAAGCGGTATTCTCGCCGTTCATGTCGGTGTTGGCGGAGCAGTGCATAGAGGCCATACCCTTCAGGGGCAGGTAGTAGTTCATCATGGAGAACATGCCCTTCTTCATCTCACCGCCGTACCAGGTATTCAGGATGACCTGCTCCCGGGAGGTGAGGTTGAAGATGGCGGCGGTCTCGGAATTCAGGCCCAGCTCTTTATAATTCTCTACCTTGGCCTTAGCCGCATTGTAGGAAATAAAGTCAGGTTCAAAGTTCTCCAGTTCCTCCTCTGTAGGCTGGATAAACATATTCTTCACGAAGTGAGCCTGCCATGCCACTTCCATAATGAAGCGGATGGCCATCCGAGAGTCGTGGTTGGCGCCGCAGAACACATCCATCACGAATAGCCGCTTATTGGACAGCTGCTCCTGAGCCAGCTTTTTGCAGGCATTCCATGCCTCCTGAGAGGCGGGCTTATTATCGTTCTTGAATTCATCGGAGGTCCACCACACAGTATCCCGAGAGGTATCATCCATGACGATGAACTTGTCCTTAGGAGAGCGCCCCGTGTAGATGCCAGTCATGACATTGACGGCCCCCAAGTCGGTAACCTGTCCCTTGTCATAGCCCTCCAGTCCGGGCTTCGTCTCCTCCTCGAACAGCATCTCATAGGAGGGATTGTAGACAATCTCGGTGGTGCCGGTAATGCCATACTTGCTCAGATCAATGGTTGCCATTTTTATGACCTCTTTTCTGCATGATCTTCCAGCCGGCAGATATCCGCCGCCGGCGCGGAGAGTCCCAAAACATAACTAATAATACACGCTGCCGGGAAGAAAGTCAATCGTATTGGGAATTGTAATTTCGTTATGGCAGCCATTGCAGATCAGCTATCCGCCTGGCAGCCAGAAAATTCTCTCCTAACACCTGGTGTTGTTCACGCCATCTGGCGCAGGATCTTTGAGAGGGCGGCAAAATCAGAAATGGACAGCCGCTCCCCGCGGACATTCTCCGGCAGCCCACAGGCAGCCACCGCTCTGACCAGCACTTCTTTCTCCATCGAAGTACCCAAGGCGGCGCCTAGGCTATTGACCAAAGTTTTTCGCCGCTGGGCAAATGCCGCCCGAACCATGCGGAAAAAGTGCACCTCATCGTCCACCTCCTCAGGCGGAGCACAGGGCACCATCCGCAGGACCGAGGAGGTCACCTTTGGGGCAGGCAGAAAACACTCTGGGGGAACGTCAAACAGGAGCTCTGGCTTTGCATGGTATTGGCAAAACACAGAAAACGCCCCATAATCTGCTGTGCCTGGGGCCGCACAGATGCGGTGGGCCACTTCCCGCTGGATCATAACTGTAATGGCGGAAAAGCATTTGGCCTCCAGGAGCGCCGTAATAGCTGGAGTCGTAATATTATACGGCAGGTTGGCACAGGCCAGAGGCGTGAGCCCCCCCAGTTTCTCCTGAACCACCTGGCTAATATGGAGCTTCAAAATATCCCCAGGTACAATGCACACATTGGGGAAATCCAAAAGCGTCTCCTCCAAAATAGGCAGCAGGGCGCGGTCCAACTCCACCGATACCACTTGATCCGCCCGTTTTGCCAGCTCCCGGGTGAGGGGGCCAATCCCAGGCCCCACTTCCAGCACTCCGCAGCCTGGACCCGCACCGGAGGCCTCTGCAATTTCTTGGGGAACCCAGGACTGAATCACAAAATTTTGTCCCATGGATTTTGAAAAACGAAAGCCGTGACGGGCCAATAGCCCCTTGATATCATTTTGATTACATAGATCCATATTTTATCCTCATTTCCAGCGGCGTTTTCTCCACTATAGAAGAAAAACCGGCACACGTCAATAGAATTTGTTGCTCACCCAAGGGCTTTGTGATACAATGCGGATAGGCAATACACGGCAAAGAAACAGAGAGGCAGGGAAACCAAATGAGCGGACTTTTATGGCAGCCGGGGCGGATTGGCCCCATGGAATTGAGGAATCGAACCATCCGTTCCGCCACCAATGAGCATTTATCGGAACCGGATGGGCAATTAACGTCCGTATGGGTGGAGACATTGTCGGAGCTCGCCCAGCAGGAGGTGGGCCTGGTCATTACAGGCCATCTGTGTGTAGATCGCACACAGCGGGCCGACGAGGGCCAGCCTGTCCTGGACGGGCAAACAGACCGCGTCCTTTTAAAGCAGGCGGCTGAGGGCGTTCACCAAGCTGGAGGACGGATTGCCGCTCAGCTCAGCGCCAGCGGCAAAAAAGCCATGGAGCGGGTAAACGGCCGCCCAGCCAAAGCCCCAGAGGACTTCTCCCTCTCGGAGCTGGACCAACTGGTAGAGCAATTTCGCTTAGGAGTTCAGCTGTGCCGGGAGGCTGGCTTCGACGCCGTTCAAATCCATACCGCCCACGGGTACCTGCTCTCCAATTTCCTCAACCCGGAGGAGAACCGGCGCACCGATGAATATGGTGGGAGCCTGGAAAATCGGTTCCGGCTTCCCGCCCGTATTCTGCAGGCGGCACGAGAGGCCGCCGGCCCCGAAATGGCTCTGTTGGTAAAGGCAGATTCCAATGGGTCTGGAGATCTTCACCATCTTCTGGAACTCTATCAACAGGCCGGCGTAGACTGCATTGAGGTCAGCGGCATTGATTTTGCGGCCCGCTCCGGGGAAAAGCGTCCCTTTTATGCAGATGCACTTCTTTCAGCCCGCGCCGGGATCCAGGTACCTCTCAGCTTGGTGGGCGGCATTTTTGACCTGGAAACCGCGGAGCAGATTTTGGAACAGGGAATTTCCTTTGTCTCCTTCAGCCGCGCCCTTATCTGTCAGCCAGATTTTATCGCACGCATGAAACGCGGGGAGCAGACCTACAGCTCTTGTCTGGCCTGCAATCAGTGCTACCAGATCTATCGCCGCCGCCCGGTGCGCTGTATTCAGCACACGGTCCCTATCCCTCAGTTAGAAAAGGTATTCGGAGGCTCTACGACATAGTAAGAGATCTTTTGTTGTCATTTTCTAACCCTGCTCTATTGATGAATTGGTCTGATTTCTGGTGATTCACTTTGATACGGTTCCAACTCATTCGTATCATCGGAGGCTCCGCACAAAAAGCGGAGCCTCCGTGCGCCGGACACTTTATAGACCGTGCCAAGAGGAGCCACTCCTCTTTTGCGAGTTTCATAACACCGGCAGGCAGAAAGAAATCCACAGAATACAGAAAATTTCTCTTGCAAATTCTTTTATCTCCCGGTATAATAGAAAAGCTGACGCAGGTGAAAACCGCACACTGGCCGGTGTGATGGAATTGGTAGACGTAGTGGACTCAAAATCCACCGCTGGCGACAGCGTACCGGTTCGAGTCCGGTCACCGGCACC
>CAJFPI010000233.1 GCA_904398675.1 uncultured Oscillospiraceae bacterium | reverse complement strand
GCCGGCGGCCTCTGGGACAACTCCAAGAAGTATGTGGAGGCCGGCAACGAGGGCGGCAAGGGCAGCGAGGCCCACAAGGCCGCCGTGGTGGGCGACACGGTGGGCGACCCCTACAAGGACACGGCCGGCCCCTCCATCAACACCCAGATCACGGTGGTGTCCCTGGTGTCCTCCCTGATGTCCTCCCTCTTCGTAGCCTTCTCCCTGTTCGGCTGATGTATGAACTCCAGCGCCCCGGAAATTTTTCCGGGGCGCTGCTGATTTTCAGATGAGAGACAGGCGCGGGGGATTTGACGGGAGAGGGAGGCCCGTGATATAATGCCAAGGAGAGCGGCGCCGCCCTGCGGGACGCGGGCCGCAGACCATGGATTCCAAGGAAAGGACGGAGCCTTTGATGAAACATCGCATTTGGGCGGGCCTGCTGGTCTGCATGCTGCTCATGTCCCTCCTGCCGGCGGCCTCCGCCGCTGCTTACACGGACGTTCCGGCAGACCACTGGGCGGCGGGAGAGATCGCCGCCGCCACGGAGGCGGGTATCTTCCAGGGCGTGACGGCGGATACCTTCGGCCTGGGCAGGACCATCAACCGCGCCCAGTTTGTTACCGCCCTGTGCCGCCTGTTCGGCTGGGAGACGGAGACGGGGGAGACCCACGCCTTTTCCGACTGCCCCAGCGGCGCCTGGTACTACGAGGCGGTGGAAACCGCCTATGCAAACGGGGCCCTGCCCGCCTACTCCACCACCTTCCGCCCCTATGACGCCATCACCCGGGAGGAGATGGCCTCCATGCTGGTGCGGGCGCTTGGCTACAGCACCCTGGCTGGACAGCTCAGCGGGGCGGAGCTGCCCTATACGGATGTGACCTCCAACCGGGGCTACATCGCCATCGCCAGCGACCTGGGCATCTTCAACGGCTACGGCGACGGCACCTTCCGCCCCCTGGGGCTCACTACCCGGGAGCAGGCGGCGGCGGTGCTGATGCGGGTGTATGACCGCCTGCACAGCGAGAGCCGGGAGCTCAGCGGCACTGCGGGCTACACCGTTGTCTCCGTGGCGACGCCGGAGCCCTCTGCAGAAACGGCCGTCCCCGCCACGCCGCTGGACGCGCTCCCGGCGCTGTATGACGCGCTCAAGACCCTGAAGGATTCCGGCGCAGATATGAGCCGGGTGGCAGTGGTGCTGAAGGAGGGCGGCGTGGCCACCGCCACCCGGGGCAGCCGCGTCCTCTCCAGCCAGCCCATCTCCCAGACGGAGGTGGAGGCGTATCTCGGCCGCTCCGGCGTAGAGACCTACACCCACAGCCAGTATGCCTGCAGCTATCTTACCTACGCCAGCGGCACCACCCAGACCACTGTGTGGTATCAGAGCGAGGAAGATCTGGCGGAAAAGCTGGAGCTGTGCCGTCTGTTCGGCGTGACACACTACGCTGTGGAGTCCCTCGGCTAGCAGCAAAGCAGGAAAATAAGGGAGGCCCGGACCGTTGTCCGGGCCTCCCGTTTTCTCTTTACATGTATCGTTTCATCACGTCAGTAGCGGTGCTGGGGTCGCCGCTGAGGGTGGCAACAAACTTGATGCCGTTGGCCTCGCCAAAGCTGTCCAGCCACTGCAGAAACGCCTCCAGATCGCTGACCACCGGGTTCTTCACGATCTTGGAGAGGTTATCGAAGAAGATGTTGGTGATATCGTAGTTGCCGGCGTACAGGCCGCTGATAAAGCCCCGGAGGGTGTCGAAATTATTGAGCTGATATTCGCCGGCGTCGATCATACGGACCTGGCTGCGGAGGTTAAAGCCGATATTGTGGGAGGCCTCGATGCACACCATGCAGCCATTTTCCGTTTCGGCGGCGGTGTTCATCAGCTCGATGAGCTGCTTGGTTTTGCCCTCACCTTTTCCACTCATAATTAATCTAACCATATGAAATCACTCCTTTTCCGATGTGTGTGCTTTCAGTACAGTCAGCATACCATACCGGGAGGAAAAACTCAACGACCAAAACGGAGATTCAGAAAAATTCACAATCTATTCATTTCAAGTTTGTGTAGATGGCCGGTTTTTTATCCGGCATTTTGGAAGGCCTGACAGGATCTGACAGGAGCCGCCCCGCCGGCTATTCCGGCAGGTCCACCGCGAAGAGGCCGCCTGCGCCGCCGCTGTGGACAAAGAGGAGGTTTTCCCCGGTGAAATATCCCGCCCGCAGCAGGGAGAGAAAATGGGCGAAGGCCTTCCCGGTGTAGACCGGATCCAGGAAGATGCCCTCCAGGCGGGCCATCTCCCGGATGGCGGCCGTGTCCTCCGCTCCGGCCACGCCGTAGCCCGCCCCCACATGGTACTGGATCTCCACCGCGTCGCTCCGAACAGGGGACGGATCCTCCAGCAGCGCCAGGGCCTCCCCCATGAGCCGGGGGACAATTTCCTCAAAGGGATCGTCGTCCACCGCGATGGCCAGCACCCGGGTGCCGGGGGAGTGGTACTGCGTCCCCAGGGCCACCCCGGCGGTGGTGCCGCCGCTGCCGCAGACGCAGATGGTGTGGTCAAAATGGACGCCCATGGCCTCCCCCTGGCCGTAGGCCTCCTCCCTCCCGGCGATATAGCCCAGGGCGCCCAGGGCTGTGGAGCCGCCCACGGGGATGTAGTAGGGGGTGCGTCCCTGCCGCTCCAGCGCCTCCCCCAGCCGGTGCATCTCCTGATAGACCACACTGTAGCGGTCTGTGTCCACGAAATGGACTTGGGCGCCCAGGAGACGGTTGAGGAGCAGGTTGCCCTTCTCCTCGGTGACGCCCCGCTTTTTCAGCACCAGCACGGCCTCCATCCCCAGGCGGCGGCAGCAGGCGGCGGTGAGCATGGCGTGGTTGGACTGGGCGCCGCCGGTGGTGAAGACCACGTCGGCCCCCCGGGCCTTTGCGTCCGCCAGCAGAAACTCCAGCTTGCGGACCTTATTGCCGCCAAGCCCCACGCCGATCAGGTCATCCCGCTTGATATAGATATTTTTTTCATATTTCCGGCTCAGGTTCTCCAGCTTGTGCAGGGGCGTGGGCCCCACGGCCAGATGCAGCCGGGGAAAATCATGGATCGTCTTCATGGAACAGCCTCCTTCAAAATGCTCTCGCGATACCAGCACTATACCAGAGAACAGGCGGCGGCGCAAGGACAAGCCGCCGTGCTGCTGGAGTTTTCCTTGTAAGCGGCGCCGGGATATGCTATAATCATCCGGAAAAACCGGGGAAGAGGAGGTGCGGCCCATGGAATGGCTGCTGGAGGTGGAGGGCGGGATCCTGCTGTGGATCCAGGAGGTCCTGCGGGCCGACTGGCTGACACCGCTGGTGCGGGCGGTCACGTTTCTTGGCAACGGGGGCTGGTTCTGGATCGCCGCAGCCCTGATCTTGTGCTGCTGGCGGCGGACCCGCCGGGCCGGCGTGACGGCGCTGATCGCCCTGCTTATGAGCCTTGTGGTCAACAATCTGCTGCTGAAGAACCTGGTGGCGCGAACACGGCCCTATGAACTCATTGACGCGCTTACGATCCTGATCGATGTGCCCCACGACTTCTCCTTCCCCTCGGGGCATGCGGGGGCGTCCTTTGCCGCCGCCTGCGCCATGTATCCCAATCTGCCCCGGCGATGGGGCGTGTGCTTTGTGCTGCTGGCGGCGCTCATCGCCCTGTCCCGGCTCTATCTGGGGGTCCACTTCCCCAGCGATGTGCTGGCGGGGGCGCTGATCGGCGCGGCGCTGGGGGCGGCGGCCAACGGCTGTGTCCGCCATCTGCCGGAGAAATGGAGGAAGGTGCTGTGACAGAACGGGAGAAGGCGGCCCGGGGGCTGCTGTATGACGCAAATTTTGACCGGGAGCTGCTGGAGGAGCGGGCGCGCTGCAAGGAGCTGTGCCGCACCTTCAACCAGCTGCCCTTTGCCGCGGCGGAGGAGCAGGAAAAAGTGCTGCGCCAAATCTTCGGCTCCGTGGGAGCAGCGCCGGTGGTGACGGCCCCCTTCTGGTGCGACTACGGCTATAACATCACTATCGGCGACCAGTTTTACGCCAACCACAACTGTGTGATTCTGGATCCTGCGCCTGTGACCTTCGGCCACCGGGTCTTTATCGGGCCCAACTGCTGCTTTTCCACCGCTGCCCATCCCCTGGACGCCAGGCGCCGGGGGCAGGGCCTGGAGTATGCAAAGCCCATCCATGTGGGAAACGACGTGTGGTTTGGCGCCAGCGTCACCGTGCTGCCCGGGGTGACCATCGGCGACGGAGCGGTGATCGGCGCGGGCAGCGTGGTGACCCGGGACATCCCGGCGAATGTGGTGGCGGCGGGCGCCCCCTGCCGCCCCCTGCGGCCCATTACGGAGCAGGACGGGGAGGCGTAGCAGAGCGCCCCTGTGGTGCGCCGGCGGCGCATGAGGTTTCAGGCTGTCAAAAAAGTGAACAGACTTTTTCGGCAGCCTGGGACCGGGCGGCGGGAGCTGACTCCCGCCGCCCGGTTTTCTCCAGACCTCTCCCGACCGGGTGCGAAACCGCCCCGGGCCTAGTCCTCCGTCTCCTTGCGGTCCTTCTTTTTCCGCCGCCCAAGGATGCGCCGCAGGGACTCCACCTCCCGGCGGTAGCGGGGGGAGACGGCGGAGGGGTTGCGCCGCAGGAGATCTGCGGCCCGGCGCAGCTCCCGGTCCCGCCGGGCGGACAGGGATGCCTCCATCTGCCGCAGACGCTCCCGGAAGGAGGGGAGATCGGGGAGGGATTCCGCCGCCTTCTGGCCGCTTTCCATCAGGAGATCCGCCTTTTCGCTCAGCTGGCGCAGCAGCGCCTGCCGCCGCCGGCGGGCCTCCCCCAGAGCAGTTTCCAGGGCTTTCCGCCCCCTGCCCCGGACAGCGGGGAGGGGCTCCTGGAGCAAGGCCTCCAGTCCCTGCAGCCGCTCCCGCAGCTGGGCGGAATTTTTGGCAAGGGCATCTGCCGCCTCGTCCAGCCGCGCCTGGATTTTGGCGATGGCGGCGTTGCTCTCCGCCAGCTGTCCCAAGAGCTCCTTGAGGTGCAGGGCCTCCTGGACGGAGCGGGTGGCGTCCACGGCGAAGGCCGCCAGCAGCGCCATGCTGAGGATCTCCGCCGCTGTGGCGGGCAGGAGCAGGATCAGCTTTTCCACCGGCGGGTGGAGATATTTTACCAGCAGCACGGAGAACACGCCCCAGCCCAGGGAACAGAAGAGGCAGATATGGCCGTTGAGGTTCAAAGGCGCGTTGCTGTAGTCCCAGTAGCGCACATGGAAGATTTTCTCCATGGCCGCACCGGTGACATATTCCAGGACGGTGGCGCCGGTCATGCCCAGGAGATAGATCAGGGGGATGCTCTGGCGCACCGGCAGCGTCAGCCAAAGGATGACCACCGCGCCAAAGCCGTAGATGGGGATCCAGGGGCCGTAGAGAAAGCCGCGGTTGGTCCAGGTCCGGGTGCGCAGGGAGACGAAACAGGACTCCCACACCCAGCCGAGAAAGCAGTAGGAAAAGAAAAAGAGCAGCCACTGGGGTGCAGTGTAGTCGTACATAGGCAATCCTCCCTGTCTGTGCGCTGTCCGGCGATGGAACGGTTTGCACAGCAGTATACCATACACTGCCGCCGCTGGAAAGAGGCGGAAAACAGAAACACGGGGCTGTGGATGAAAATTTGAATTTTTTGTGATATTATGATACGATAATGCAAAAGCGTGCATTCAGATCCCGCAGCGCGGCCGCGGCGGGAAGAGACAGCGGGAGAGAGACATGACGAAACAGGAAGGAAACAACCGAAGATTTGAAGACAAGGATGAGCTGCTGAAAAAGGGCAAACGGGGCGCACTGCAGATGATCTTTGGCCGCACCACTCTGGTGGTGGTTCTGATGGCGCTGCAGGTGCTGCTGGTGGCGGCGGTCTTTGAGCCCCTGAGCCGGTACGGCCCCCTTCTCTACGGCGGCATCACGCTGCTCTCGGCGCTGATCGTGCTCCACCTGGTCAACCAGAGCAGCGACCCGACAGTGCGCCTGACCTGGGCGGTGCTGGTGCTGGCGGTGCCCATGCTGGGCGTGATCCTGTATGGTTTTGTCAAGCTGGACCTGGGCCACCGGATGATCCACCACCGGCTGGAGGAGCTGACGCGGGAGACGATCCGGTTTGTACCCCGGCAGAAACGGCTGATGGACTATCTGTGGACGGAGGACCCGGATCTCCACTCCCTGGCCTGGTACACCACCCGCCAGGGCGCCTTTCCCGTCTACGACAATTCCGAGGCCGTCTATTACTCCCTGGGCGACGAGATGTTCCCGGCCATGCTGCGGGAGATGGAGAAGGCAAAAAAATTCATTTTTCTGGAATTTTTTATTATAAAAAAGGGGTATATGTGGAGCACCGTGCTGGAGCTTTTGGAACGGAAGGTCCAGGAGGGGGTGGAGGTCCGGCTGCTCTACGACGGGACCTGCGCCCTGTTCCACCTGCCCTACCGCTATCCCAAGGAGCTGCGGGCCCTGGGGATCCAGTGCAAGATGTTCGCCCCCATCCGCCCCATTGTCTCCACCTCCCACAACAACCGGGACCACCGGAAGATCCTGGTGGTGGACGGGGAGGTGGCCTTTACGGGGGGCATCAACCTGGCGGACGAGTATATCAACCGGGAGGTGCGTTTCGGCCACTGGAAGGATACCGGCGTGATGATCCGGGGGGACGCGGTGCGCAGCTTTACGCTGATGTTCCTGCAGATGTGGAACGTGGACCAGCGCCGGGAGGACTATCGCCGCTACCTGGACATCCCCATTCCCCGGGTGGACAGCCGCACGGGCTATATCCTGCCCTACGGCGACAGCCCGCTGGATGAGGAGAATGTGGGGGAGCAGATCTACATGGATATCCTCAACCGGGCGGAACGGTATGTCCACATCATGACGCCTTACCTCATTATTGACGACAAGATGGCCAACGCCCTGACCTTTGCGGCCAAGCGGGGGGTGGAAGTGTCGCTGATCCTGCCCCATATCCCGGATAAAAAATACGCGTTCGCTCTGGCCAAGACCCATTACCCCCAGCTCCTCTCCGCCGGGGTGCAGATCTGGGAGTACACGCCCGGGTTCGTCCATGCAAAAAGCTTTGTCAGCGACGACAGGAAGGCGGTGGTGGGAACCATCAATCTGGACTACCGCAGCCTGACGCTCCACTTTGAATGTGCTGCCTACCTCTGCGGCGTGCCGGCGGTGGCGGATGTGGAGCGGGATTTTCAGGAGACGCTGCGCAAGTGCCAGCGGATCTCCCACAACGACGTGAAGGCCCTGCCCTTCAAGACAAAGGCGGCGGGAGCGCTTTTGAAACTGTTTGCCCCGCTGATGTAGGGCGCTGCGTTTGACACGCGGCGGGAAAACATGGTATACTGATGCGAAACCATGGAGGAGGAGAAATGTATGGCGCGGGGAAAAGTGGAGACAAAGCTCACGGTTCGTGACATGACCTATATCGCTGTTTTTGCCGCAGTGATCGCCATCTGCGCGTGGATCACCGTTCCGGCAGGAGATGTGCCCTTTACGCTGCAGACCTTCGGCGTGTTTGCCGCAGTGGGCGTGCTGGGCGGCAAGCGGGGAACGCTGTCTGTGCTGCTGTATATGCTGCTGGGGGCGGTGGGCCTGCCGGTGTTCTCCGGCTTTGGCGGGGGCCTGGGCATCCTCCTGGGCGCCACTGGCGGGTATATCGCCGGTTTTCTCCTCTCGGCCCTTGTGATGTGGGCTGCGGAGCTTGTGTGGGGACGCTCCGCCGCGGCGCTTGGGGCAGGCATGGTCCTGGGCCTCATCGCCTGCTATGCTATGGGTACCGCCTGGTATATGGTGGCGTATGCGGCAACCACCGGGCCGGTGGGCGCGCTGGTGGTGCTGGGCAGGTGCGTCCTCCCCTTTGTCGTGCCGGATCTGTGCAAGATTGCGCTGGCGCTGTTTCTCACCCGGCGCGTCCGGAGATTTGCCCATTAGGCCGTTCAGTAAAAATTTTCCAGGATCCGTGTGCCGCCGGTACACGGATCTTTTTGCTGCCGCCCAGGGAGATTTCCCGGCGGCAGGCGCATAATTTTTTCTTAGGGACACACAATACAACCGGCAAAACCCCAAACTTGACGGATCAAGGAGGAACCATATCATGACAAACTGCGGTAACGGCGCCTGCGCGCCCAACAAAGCCATCCAGTGCACTGTGACCAACTGTGCCAACCACTGCCAGACCGAGTCCTACTGCGGCCTGAACACCATCCGGGTGGGTACCCACGAGGCCAACCCCACCAAGGAGCAGTGCACCGATTGCCTCAGCTTCCGCATGAAGTAAGAGGATCCCAGCGCGGCGGCCTGCCGGCAAAGCTAACGGCTCTGCCGGCGGGCCGTCCGTTTTTCTAAATGCGTGTGCTCCGGCGGCGGGAAAAGCCGTCCGGACGGAGGGGGAGGGGTTTCCCGTGGTGAAAAAGATCCGGCTGGCTCTCGCCGGGGCTCTGGCTGGAACTGCCAACGGCGTTTTCGGCGGAGGCGGCGGCATGGTGCTGCTGCCGCTTTTGACCAGATGGGGCGGCGTAAAGGGGCGGTCCGCCTTTGCCACCTGCGTGGCGGCCATTTTTCCCATGTGCGCTGTGTCTGCCGCCGTCTGCGTCTGGCAGGGGCAGGTGGACTGGCTGCGGGCCCTGCCCTATCTTGCCGGAGGGGCCGCAGGGGGCGCGGTGGGAGGGCTTACCTTCGGCAAGGTGCCGGTGACGGCGCTGCGGGTGCTCTTCGCCCTCTTTCTGCTCTACGGGGGGGTGCGCTACCTCCTATGACAGAGTGGCTCCTTCCCGCCCTGGCGGGGCTGGCCACGGGGGTGCTCTCCGCCTGGGGCGTAGGCGGTGGAACCCTCCTCCTGCTGTGCATGACGCTGTTTCTGGGGGTGGAGCAGCGGGAGGCCCAGGCCATCAATCTGCTGTTTTTCCTGCCCACGGCAGGGGTGGGGCTCTTCCTCCACGGCCGAAACGGCTATCTGGACGGCCCCGCCTGGCGGTGGTCCGCCCTGCCCGGCGCGGCGGCGGCCCTGGCGGCGGCCCTTCTCACCCTGGGCTGGGACACGGAGCTTTTCCGTGTGCCCTTCGGGATCTACCTGCTGTACGCCGGCGGCTCTATGCTGTGGAGCGTGTGGAAACAGCGCGGGCAAAAAAAATAGCCGGATCCGGCGGCAAAATTCCCCCTGTTTCTTGCAAACAGGGGGAATTTCCTGTATACTGATAGCGCGAAATGCATACGGACAGGAGGTACTCCCCGATGAAACAGGACATGATACTGATTTTGGACCTGGGCAGTGAGCAGAATCCCCAGATTGCCCGGGAGATCCGCGCCCTCGGCGTCTACTCTGAGATCTATCCCCACGATATTTCCCAGGAGGCCCTTGCCGCCCTCCCCAATGTGAAGGGCATTATCTTAAACGGCGGCCCCAACCGGGTGGTGGACGGCGTGGAGATCGACGCCGGCGCCCACGTGTACGGCGCGGGGATTCCCGTTTACTGTGCCGACCACAAGGGCGGAGAGCCCTGGCCTGCGGACGACGCACAGCGGAAAAAGGCCCTGGAGGACTTTGTCTTCGGCGCCTGCGGCGCTCAGGCCAACTGGAACATGGAGAACTTTATTGCCGACCAGGTGGAGCTGATCCGCCGCCAGGTGGGGGATAAGAAGGTGCTGCTGGCCCTCTCCGGCGGCGTGGATTCCTCGGTGGTGGCGGCCCTGCTCATCAAGGCCATCGGCAGCCAGCTCACCTGCGTCCACGTCAACCACGGCCTCCTCCGCAAGGGCGAGCCGGAGCAGGTGATCCAGGTGTTCCAGAAGGAGATGGGGGCCAACCTCATCTATGTGGATGCGGTGGACCGCTTTTTGGATAAGCTGGCCGGCGTCAGCGATCCGGAGCAGAAACGGAAGATCATCGGCGCGGAATTTATCCGTGTCTTTGAGGAGGAGGCCCGGAAACTGGAGGGCATCTCCTTCCTGGGCCAGGGGACCATCTACCCCGACATCATCGAGAGCGGCACCAAGACCGTGAAGGCTGTCAAAAGCCACCACAACGTGGGCGGCCTGCCGGAGGACCTGCAGTTTGAGCTGGTGGAGCCGCTGAAGATGCTCTTCAAGGACGAGGTCCGCGCCTGCGGCAAGGCCTTGGGCCTGCCGGACAGCATGGTCTACCGCCAGCCCTTCCCCGGCCCGGGCCTTG
>CAJFPI010000232.1 GCA_904398675.1 uncultured Oscillospiraceae bacterium | reverse complement strand
GGGGTGTACTCCATGCGGATCATCCGCTCTTTCTTGGTGGTGATGGCCTTGATGATGGGGGGCTGGATAATGGGCACCAGGGCCATGTAGCTGTAGGCGGCCACCATGATGGCGCCCTGATAGATGCTGTCAAAGTAGTTGGCCACATAGATGCTGGTGGGGCCGTCCGCCGCGGCGATGATGGCGGTGGAGGCGGCGTCCTTGAGATCAAAGCCCAGCATCACTGCCACCACAAGAGTGAAGAAGATGCCGAACTGGGCCGCCGCGCCGAAGAGGAACATCTTGGGGTTGGAGAGCAGGGGGCCGAAATCGATCATGGCGCCGATGCCGATAAACAGGAGCAGCGGGAACAGCTCGGTGGCGATACCGGCATTGAACAGTGTCTCAATGGCCTCTGTGTTTACAAAGGGCAGGTTCACCAGGATGGCGCCAAAGCCCATAGGCAGCAAAAGCGTGGGCTCCATCTCCTTCTTGATGGCCAGGAAAATGAGGATGGCGCCGATCAGGACCATGACCCCCTCCTGCCAGGTGAAGTTGAGGACATTGGAGAACAAGTCGTAAAACAGTTCCAAGGGAAAGACCTCCTTTGATTCAGCTTGGGAGAAAATCGGAGAAAAAAAGACCTTTACGATGCGGGGAGGCATCGTAAAAGTCTCATCGTTTCAGATAAGGGCGGGCAAACTTGCCGGGTATGACGCCGCATATCACGCCTCGAAAGACGCCGATTACTCCCTTCTACAACAACGCTCCTATCATACCATAAATTCCCCTGTTGTCAATTCAAATTTCCGGACTTTGACGGAGAATTTATATGCGTTTTTTCACTTGTGCGCCGGCTGGGGCTGCCCCTCCCTGTCGGAGGCGATCAGCAGCTTGACCGCCTCTACGCCCACCCGCACAGCGGCGGAGGTGTCCTCGCGCCCCACGGGCCGCGCCCCGTGGGGGCCCCTTTGTTTTACCATGCTCGGGCGGAGTGAATCCGCCCTGCGCCAAGCATTTCCCACCGGGAAATGGCTTGCGCGCCGGACTGCCGGCGGAACGCGCGAGGACAGATCAGCGCTCTTGATCGGCGGCGATGAGCAGTTTCATCGCCTCTACGCCCACCTGCACAGCGGCGGAGGTGTCCGCGCTCATGTCCTGGTCCAGACCGGCGGCCTCCCGCTCCTGGTTCCAGATCACATGGAAACAGGCGCCGCAGCGGACGCCCAGCGCCGCCGCCGCCACAAACAGCGCCGCGCTCTCCATCTCGCTGGCCTTCACCCCCAGCCGTTTCCACGCCTCCCACTTGTTGAGGAGGTCATAGCTCACCGGCATGCGCCCGGGGGAGTGCTGGCCGTAAAAGCTGTCCTTGGCCTGGACCACCCCGGCGTGGACCGTCTTGCCCATGGCCCGGGCCGCCGCCACCAGGGCGTTGGAGATCTCCAGGTCCGCCACTGCGGGAAACTCGATGGGCGCATACTCCCGGCTGGTGCCGTCCTGGCGCACCGCCCCGGTGGCCACCACGATGTCCCCGGAACGGACCGGCAGGGCGATGCCCCCGCAGGTCCCCACCCGGATAAAGGTATCCGCGCCGATGGCGGTCAGCTCCTCCAGGGCGATGGCGGCGGAGGGGCCGCCGATGCCGGTGGAGCAGACGGAGACCGCCTGTCCCAAAAGCGTACCGGTGTAGATGTTGAACTCCCGGTTCTGCGCCACATGGCGGGGGCTGTCGAACAGCGCCGCAATGGCCTCGCACCGGCCCGGGTCCCCGGGCAGCAGGCAGTAGCGCCCCACGTCTCCCTGCCTGCAGCGGATGTGAAACTGCAGCTCCATCTCCTGCATGGTGATCACGCCCTTTCTTTATATATTTATAGTAAAGCTAGAATAAGGCCATTGTACCACCTGGGGAAAAAGTTTGCAAGGATGATGGGGGAATGTCCCCTTTGAAAATGTGCGGCAGCAAAACAGATTCCGCCGGTTGAATCGGTGAGCCTTGTAGGAAACCGGCCTGTATGATAGAATACAAGTGCTTTCAGAGGAAACTGCATACAAGGAGGAGAAGCATGCGCCCGCCACAAACTGTCTGGTCCTTATATGCCTTTGCGTTTGGACTGATCGGGGCCATTTTTGTTTTCCTCGGGGCAATCTTTTTTATCACGCGTTTCCCTGTAAGCGGCGCTCCTGATGGGTTCTTTCTTCTGACCGGCGCGGCCTTTTTGCTTGTCGGCCTCTGCTGCCTGACGAAATCCCGGCTGCAGGGGCGGCGCATCAAGCGCTTGAAAATGGAGGGCGTCCCGGTGGCGGGGAATATCCAGTCTGTTCAGCCGGTCATTTGGATAAACTGGAGGAATACAAGGACGTTTTTCAACTGGCCCGGACAATGCTCGCCGTGGGTCGTTCGATGCTCCTACTGCTATGGCGGACGGACTTATACCGTCAAAAGCACCCTGTCCTGGCTGAAACCGTCTGCTGCGTTTCAACAGCCCGTCATTTACCTTGACCCGCGCCATCCGGCCCGCGCCTATGTGGATATGGACACCATCCGGTGGGAGCTTTAGCCTTATTCCGGACCGCCCGGACCTGCATGTGCCTGTTTATCGCCGTTCAGCGGAGGCTCCTCTTCCGCAAAATCACGGCCTTCCCTGAAATGGAAGAGGAGAATTGCGGCAAAACGGTTGACAAACGGGGAAAATCCGGATAAGATAGGGGCGATATCATGGAAAACTGCGTGGATAAGGACGAGTAGCCCTCCCGCGCCTGCACAGAGAGCCGCCCGGTCAGGTGGAAGGGCGGAGAGGCAGGTGGGGCGAAGATCCCCTTGGAGCAGCGGCCCCAACAGGCGGACGGCGTGCGGCCGTCCCTTCAGTAGGCGCCGCCGGGTGTGACCGTTACATCACAGCCTGAGTGGCCGGCGCTGCCGGCAAAAAGAGTGGTACCGCAGAGGGTCGCGCCTTTGTCTCTTTGAGACAGGGGCGCTTTTTTGCTAGACACAGGCGGCGGGGCCTGCCGCGGGATGTCCGGGGCCTAGGCCCGGTCTATCAGCTCCAGCATCAGCGCCGCCCCCAGGCGGAACCCGCTGCGAAAGTCGTCGGCACTGTCCTGGCGGAGGAGGGCCTGGTAGGCGTCCCGCAGGTCGTCGGCGGCGGAAAAGCCCAGGCGTTTCGCCGCGTCGGCCCAGACCCGCTCCAGGGCGCGGCCGGCCTGCTCCCGCTCGGAGAGAGGCAGGTTGTGGTGGGCGTACTCGCCCCAATAGATTTGTTCCAGGATACTTTTCATTATATCACCTCTTTAATAGTTCTGAATTTCAGATATTTACATCATAGTCTGAAATTCAGAACATGTCAAGGAGAAATCATGTTTTCAAAGGACTTATTTGGGAAACGGCTGCGGGAGATTCGAAAGAAGAACCAGGAGACGCAGCAGGATCTGGCGGCGTTTCTCGATGTTGCGAAAAATTCCATCAGCGAAATGGAAAACGGAAAGCGCACCACAACGGCGGAGAAGATCGCGCTGATCTGCGAACACTACCGGGTGTCGGCGGACTACCTGCTGGGGCTCAGCGATGGCCTTGATCCCCATTAAAGGAACGATTTCCCACCCCCCCGTTCTCTTTTTGAAAAAAGACTACGCCCGCAGGCGTGTATCGGAGGGTAACCGCCGCTGTGCGGCGGCGCTTGGCCCGGAGATAAACGGGCCGCGGCCGGTCCAAGAGAAAAACTTTTTGCCGAACAGGGAAAGTTTCCTGTTTCCCTGTTCGGATATTTCTCCTTTCGCTGCTGCTCGTGTCCCCCTGCGTCTACCTCCGCGCTCCCCGCTGACGCTTAGCGCTAGTGCGGCGGTGGGCGGTAGACCGTCCCCGTTATCCCTGCCTCACCAGGGCAGCGCGCAGCGGAGCGGTCAGCGCGGTGGTGCGCCGCACCATGCTCTGCAGGGTGGGGTAGACACTGCCGCCTGCAGGTCTGGCGGCCATCGGTTTCACAGGCCGGCAGGCGAAGTGGGAAATGCTGTGGCCGGGTAGGTGAACCTGCTCCCGACGGCGGGGGTAAAATAGGCCTCTCCATGACCCTGTTCCCAAAAGCGGGGTCTTTAGGGGCGGAGCCCCTAAACGTGTTTTTGGTAACTTTTTGCACGAGCAAAAAGTTACCCCCCGGAGGGTGGGAACCCTCTCCTTTCGGCAGGACTGCCGAAAGAGGTGTCTCCCCCAATGGGGGCGGAATCCGTTTAATTATATGTAATTATATGAAATATGAAATAGATCATATATTTTAGGAGGAACCCCACTATGGATTACAACAAGACCATCAACCTCCCCAAGACAGACTTCCCCATGCGGGCGGGCCTGCCCAACCGGGAGCCCGGCATGCTGGCGCACTGGGAGGAGATGGACCTCTACCACGAGCTTTTGAAGAAGAACGAGGGCAAGCCCCGGTTCTCCCTCCACGACGGCCC
>CAJFPI010000231.1 GCA_904398675.1 uncultured Oscillospiraceae bacterium | reverse complement strand
GAGCGGAACCGGAGATATTCAGCTCCACTGCGCCCATGGCGGTGGACTGGACGATCTCTTTGGAGTCCCCCAGCTGGCTGCTGGGGTAGAGCTCCACGGTGATGTTGCCGTTGGTCATGGACTCAACCTCTTCCTTAAATACCTCAGCACCCTCATGGAAGACGCTGGTTTCCGGATTGGTGTGAGCGAGCTTCAGAGTAATCTTCTCGGTAGAAGTGACCACAACATCGCCGTCTTCCGTGTACTCTACCTCTACCGGAGTTGTGGAACTGCCGGAACTGCTGGAGCTGCTGGAGCTGCTGGAGTCGCCGGAGCTGCCGCTGTTGGTGGTTCCGCCGCAGGCGGTCAGAGAGAGGAGCATAGCGGCGGCAAGAGACATTCCGATGAACTTTTTCATAAAGTGATCCTCCTTTTGTTCTTCTGTATTTGTCATATGTTTCTCAGACTATGAGACGGCAACAACGCTGGGGAGGAAGGTGATGATCTGTGGTACAAAAATGAAAAGCACGCACAGCAGGGAGTAGAGAATGATAAAGGGGAAAACTGCCTTTACCACAGGCTCGATTTTGAGACCGGAAATCCCGCATACCACAAAGAGGTCGGTGCCCACAGGGGGGGTGATCAGACCAATGCCCAGGGCAAATACAGTGAATACCCCAAAGAAAATCAGGTCGATCTGGAGCTGGTTGATAATGGGGAGCAGGATGGGCACCACCAGCACAATGGCGGGAGAGGTGCCGATGAAGCAGCCAATAATCAGGTACAGCACCAGAATGAGCAGTAAAATCACATAGCGATTGTCCGAAATGGACATAAACAGCTCAGTCATGGTCTGTGGGACCTGCAGCACGGTCATGAGCCAGCCCAGCAGACTGGAGGAGGCCATGATCAGCAGAATGGTGGCGGTGTCATAGACGGCGTCGATGACCGCCTTGGTAAAGGAGGCGATGCTGATCTCCCGGTAGATGAGAGAGACAATGATGCCGTAGAACACGCCGACGGCAGAGGCTTCGGTCGCCGTAAAGATGCCGCCATAGATGCCGCCCAAAATGACGAAGGGGAAGGTCAAGGCCCAGAAAGCACTCTTAAAAGTGGGCCAAAACTTGGGGCGCTCCTCTTTGGTCATGGGTTTATAGTTGTGCTTCCGGGCATAGAAAAAGCTATAGATCATAATGACAACGCCGCCTAGGATTCCGGGAAGCACACCGCCGGTAAACATTTTGATAACCGAGACCTCGGCGGTCTGCGCATAGACGATCATGGCGATGCTGGGAGGAATGATCATGCCCAGGATGCCGCCGGTGGCGACGATGGCAGCGGAGAAGGCCTCATCGTAATTGTGTTTCTTCATTTCGGGGATCATCGCCTTGCCGATGGAGGCGGCAGTCGCTGCGGAGGAGCCGGATAGAGCCGCAAAGAACATGCAGGCCAAGGTGGTGGCGTGGGCCAAACCGCCGGAGACCCGGCCGACCAACACATTGAAAAACTCTACGAGACGCCGCGCAATGCCCCCTACTACCATGATGTTGCCGGCCAGGACAAAGAAGGGGATGGCCAGCAGAGATTCCTTCGCGATGGCACCATAGGTGCTGGAGGCCACCATGGCCACTGGGATCCCGTGGATGCCGCTCATGGCAAACAGGGTGACCATGGAAGAGAGCAGGAGGGAAAACGCGATGGGCACCCGCAAAAAGATGAGTACAAAAAATACAATGAGAAGAATAATGGCAGGACTCATGCTGTTTGCTCCTTTCTCTTCATGATTTGCTTGATGATTGCCCCGATTGCCAGCAGGAACATCAACACGCCGCCGAGGGGCAGAGCAAAGGTGGGAAAGCCCAGGGAGATAACCCATCCGCTGGACCGCGTTCCTAAATTTTGGAGGAAGTAGGTCCAGCCAGTGGATGCAATCAAAATGGAGCAGCCCAGCACGCACAGCTGTGAGAAGTATATGACGATGGTTCGAATGGGCTCAGGAAGAATGTCTGCAATCAAGGTGACCGAGATGTGCTTGCTGCCGTATACGGCGGCCGCAGAGCCCAGCAGAACCACCCAGACAAACAGGAACAGAGAGCAATCCTGCGTCCAGACGCTGGATTTATGGAGCACATGCCGGCTGATTACCTGCCAGCAGGTGCTGGCGGACATGGCTACTAAGAGAACACCAGTCAGATACTCCACGCCCTTCACCAGAAGATCGCAAAATTTCAAATAAGCTTTCATATGTGTTTCTCCATTCATGAAACTTCAAAAGTGGCGGCAGGAGAGATAGAAAAGCCTTTTACTGGACCAGACCACGCACAACCTTTGCCAGCGTGTCTCCCCGCAGGCCGCAGCGCAGGCCCTCCAGAGCGATGACCTCATTGACGCGGACATTGGCCAGATTGACGTTGATGCCGAAGTAATTGATGAAAAACTCCTGGCCGTCCTTGGTGGGGGCCTCCCAGGTCAGACGCTTCTGATCGATGCCTGCGGCCATCATCTCCTCTACATCGTCTGCCTTGACTTTTCCGTACTTGTCGAACACACCCACGCCCTTGGCACTGCCGCGGGACTCCACCGTACAGGTGGAGACGCCCAAGGACAGGTCCCGCTTGATCTGGCGGATGGCCTCCTTCATCTCCAACTGCTCGTCCTCCATTTTCTTGCCCACCTCGGTGCAGCACTCAAAGCCCATTTTCATGACCTTTTCAATCATGCGGCATCGGTCATCGTCGCTGAGCTGAATGGTGCCATCCGAAATCTCAATAGCGGTGAACCCCAGTTGCTTGCACTGCTCCAGGAACTCATCGTACTTGCCCTGCATGAAGGCAATCTCGCCGATGGTGCCACCGGTGTTGGTGACGATGTTGGCGTTGTGATAGGCGGCTAGCTTCGCCTTCAGATAGTCCTCACTATAGATCACACCGGTGCCAAAAGCGATTTTGACCCGATCAATGTAGGGGGCGCAGTTGGAGATGACGTTCTGTACCTCAGCCAGGCTCAGACCGAGGTCGGAACACACAGTTTTTCCGTAGGTACGGGGCTTTTCCATGATTCGGCCAGTCATTGGGTGAGTCAGGATCCCCTCAAAAGCCATTTTACCAATTGCGTTTTGCATGATAATTTCCTCCCTGAAAAATTTATTTATATATGCTCGTTTGCACAATCATATATACAAAAGTTAAGTCAGACGGATGACAGGTGCTCCATTCTGAACCACGCCCAGGCGGACCGCCTCCTGATAAGCAAAGTCCATACAGGACTTTTGGGAGAGATCCGAGGGGCAGTAGATGGGGACGATCCCCCAGTAGTGGGCGATAAAATTGGCCAAACGCGGATTCTGTGCGCCGACAATCACCGGTGCGGCATAGTGCATTTTTGCAATGCGGGCCACCGGCTCCAGGGAGTCGGCAGTCATAAGCAGCGGAGTTGTCCCAGGCGTCACAGGGAACTGAGGATGGATGCTGCGGAAGAAGCCGTGTTCTGCAGTGGAAGTGCCCTGGGAGAGCATTGCCTCCTCCGTCCGGGCAATGATATCGTGCAGAATCCGGACGCAGCCGACCGGGTCGTCGCCCACTGCGGTCTCGTCCGAGAACGAGATAGCGTCGATGCCGTCCAGGACCAGGGCGGAGACGTCGCATACCTCCGCCCGGGTGGGCCAGGAGTTGTGCATCAGACTCTTTAAAATTCCAGAGCCGGTAAAGACAAACTTGCCGGCTTGGTTGGCCCGGTGGATGATCTCTTTGTCGATCAGATGGAGCTCCTCGATGGGGCGCTCCACCGCCAGGTCTCCCCGGGCGGCGCTGACGCCGTCGCAGTGCTCCAGAATCTCATCTAAGTGCTCCAGGGCGTTGCGCTGCTCGATTTTCGCAAGGATGGGGATCTGAACCTGATGAGAGGCCATAATCTCCTTGAGGCGTTTCAGGTCGTCTGCAGTTTGGACAAAAGACATGGAGACACAGTCCACCTGCTGTTGGATTCCAAATTCAAAATCCCGGACATCCTTTTCCGTCAGGCCTTTGAAGCGAATCAAGGTACCTGGAGCGCAGGCCCCTTTTCTGGGTTTGAGGGTGCCTGGGATGGTCACTTTGCAGCGAATCTCATCTGCACTGAGTTTTTCCGTGACCACCAGCTGTAGATCGTTATCGCCCAGGATGATCTCTCCGCCGGGCTGCATAGCTTCTATGAATTCGGGCTGGGCGATGGTGGCAATGGAGTCATTGCCGACACATTCCCGGCGCGTAAAGAGAATCTGGTGGCCCAGCGGCAGCGGATAGGCCTCCTGCTCCAACTCTCCGATGCGGATTTTAGGCCCCTGCAGGTCCTGCCGGATAGCCACCGGGCGGTTAAGACGCTGGGACACGCTGCGGATCAGCCGGATGGTCTCCTCTGCCTTTTCATAGGTGGAGTGGGAGAAGTTGATGCGGCAGCTGCTGATTCCAGCCAGAATCAGGCCCTTGATGGTCGCTTCATCCCAGGAGGCAGGCCCGATCGTGGCCATAATTTTGGTGTGAATCATCCTCTACTCCTTCCAGACCCAGGCGTTGTTGACGCCGGCAAATAGGGAGATGCACTCTACTAAATCTGCTGTGTTCAAAAAGTGGTTGACGATGTTCAGACGATTGTTCGCCCGCTCTGTGTTATCAAAGGAAGGAACCGGCAGACATCCAAAGAACAGCCGGGGGCGGCTGATGAGCTCGGCGGCGTTCAAATAGAGCTGGAAGCGCGTATCCGCTTTGTTCAGCTTGTTGACGATGGCGCTCTCCCGCTGCCCTTCGATCTTGACAAAGACCAGACTGACCTTGGGATTTCGAATCACGTCGGAGTCCGGCAGAAGAGGACTCATATCCAGAGATACCTTTGCACTCCAGGGGTCCTTACCCGCAATGGAATTCATGATGTCTTTGCCCCAGATCCGCTCATATTCCGTGTAGTTATAGAGCAGATTGCCTGCCCGTACATTGTCAAACACAGAGCCGGTATAAAAGGAGACGTCGCGGCCTGTAGTGCGGAAATGGGTGTACTCAGTGGTCATCAGGCGGTACCCCCGGCGCAGAGTGGCCTCCAGCATCAAAATGGTTTTTCCAGCACCGGGGCCGCCCACAAACACCATCATGTGGTTTTTTTCCGGGTGATAGACGCTGGTGGCATGGAGACAGGAGAAACCCTTGCTCTCCAGAATACCGGGCATGATCCGGGTCAGCAGACCGCCGGTGCTATAGATGGTGTACCGCTTGTCGGGCGCTTCAGCGTCCCGCTCCAGGATGGGGCCGGCCAAGAAGTACTCATTTCCCTCCCAAAACAGCTCCAGCTCGTTCATGGAGGAATCCTGATAGACATAGAGTATCGCATCGGAAGGCGCGTCGGCGGGCTGCACGATGGTTTCGCCCCAGCCGTTGGAGAGACGGTAAGTTTTGGGATCTTTCCGGTGCAGCGCATGGTTCACATAGTCGTCGGTATAGACCAGGTCCTGTCGGTTGGAGCAGGCCTTTACATTCACCTGGGAGACCTTTCGAATCTCCGAAAAGGAGCAGGCTTGATAGAAAAAGTCCTTTGCATATTTCATATAAATTCCCCCTTACCAAAATTTCTATACTCTATAGACTTTTGATGAAAATAGCGTGCGTCCCCTAATTCAAACTATGGCGCTCTGAATACTTGATTGACCGGCCAAAGAAGCGGTTCGCCTTGGAAAAACCGGTCAATCTCCATGGCGGCATTGACCGCCGAGCGGATGAGGGCTTCGTTGGTACTGGCGCCGCAGTGAGGGGTAGCCACAACCTGTTCCATATGCAGAAGAGGATGATCCGGTGTCATCGGCTCTTGGGCGAAGACATCCAGAAATGCGCCGGCAATCTGATGGGTGCGCAGCGCTTCGATCAAATCCTCCTCCCGCACCACTTTCCCTCGAGCGGTGTTGACAAAAATAGCGGAGGTTTTCATCTGTGAAAACTCCTTGGCGCCAATAAGCCCAATATTTTCTGGGCGCAGTGGGATGTGAACCGAGATAAAGTCTGAGGTGGAAAACACAGTATCCCAGTCTGCCAGCGTCACATAGTCTGGAATGGCCTTGCCCTTGGTGTGTCCACTGTAAGCAAGGACCTTCATGCCAAAGCCCAGAGCGGCAATTTTCGCCACCTGAGAACCGATAAATCCCATTCCTACCAGACCGAGTGTTTTACCGGACAACTCGCTCCCCTGACAGTGGTTTTTGTAAAAGAAATCTCCGCGTTTTGCCGCCTCACTAAGGGGGAACAGCTTCCGGGCGACGGCCATCATACCGCAGATTGCATATTCTGCCACTGAAATGCCATTAGAGGATGGGGTATTTGTGACTTGGATACCCAGCTCAGTTGCGGCCTCTACGTCGATAATATCCAGGCCGACCCCATGACGGGCGACAATTTTCAACCGGGGCTCGGCGGCAAGGACCTTCCGGGTGGCATGTGCGGTACGCAGCAGCATGGCGTCACAGCCGACAATCTCTTTGGCTAAAGTGTCCTCATCCATGGCGGATGCATATTTGAGAGTATACCCGCGTGCGGTCAGGTAATCCACACCCTCTGGAGCAATTTGCCTGGGAAGAAATACGACAGGCATCCTAATATCCTCCTTAAATTCAATAGTCTATATACTTTTTTCGAAAAATTGATTCCTCGCAATTCGACGAATTACCTTACGATTGACTGTTGGATCAAGAATCAGCTTTAGGAGGAAAGGGAACCCTTGAAGAGGCAGGCAGAGGTCAAAATCCAATGCAGGGGCCCAGACTGTCTCGGAATCAAAAAATTTCTGAGCAGATGGATAGCTGCGCAGATGTGCGCGGATCGTCTCCATAGAAATGGGATCTGCATTGCCCAGAAGCCTTGCTTGGATGTACTCTGCACAGAGTGTGTCCTCATCGCTGTGGACCAGACCGCGGGTCCCCATAGCGACCAGAGAAACCAGCTCCGGTTGACGGAAACGGATATAGGCTATGGTGGTATCGGCAGTGGGAAAGCTGCATGGGATGACTTCAGACGCTCCGAGGGCATGAACCAGGCCCTGAGTACCAGCGCCGGTGGTTTGAATAACGGTTTTCCCCCGGAGATCAACAGAAGCAATCTCCGCGGGGGAGTTGCCAAAGTCGAACCCAGCCGGCGGCCTTCCGCATCGCTCTCCGATTAAGAGAGAGGAAGGGAGGTTCTGCTTGAGCTGATAAGCCTCCTCCAACTGCCCAACAGGAATGATCTTGTCCGCTCCGCCGTGCATTACATAGGCTGCAACGGAACAGGCACGGAAAACATCCAAAATTACAGTGAGCCCCTTTGCCCGCTTTGCTCCCTCCAGCCCTTCTAAAATCTGAATCTGCATGATTTGAACTCCTCAGGTATCGAGTTGATGCTGGGCATAGTAATCGCACACATCTTTTCGGACGCGCAGCATATGCTTTTTCATCGACTCACAGGCTGACTCACAGTCGCCTTTTTCAATAGCTGCAATGATGGCGGCGTGTTCGGAGACGGCCTCTGCTTCCACTCCGCTTTCCCGCTGGCTTTTCCGGGCTTCCACAACCGGAGCACGCAGGAGGGCGGCCTGATCTTTAATACCGCCCAAGACCTTGCTGAGGGCGCGGTTTCCTGTTTTCATCAGAATATAATTGTGGAACTCTCCGTTGAGAGCGGAGATCTTT
>CAJFPI010000230.1 GCA_904398675.1 uncultured Oscillospiraceae bacterium | reverse complement strand
CTGGTACCCTCCGCCCGGCAGAGGAGCAGCTTGACCGGCTGGCGGTGCTGGCAGATATAGTCCACCATCCAGTCCACATAGCTGCCGGATGCACGCCCCATGTTGGCAGGCTGCTCCGCCTCCGGCAGCTCGGCGAAGGAGGTCTGGGCCTCCATGAACCGGCCCATGAGGGCGGCGGCGTGGGGCTCCACAATGGAGGCGAACAGGGCCTCCTTGCTGGAGAAGTAACCATAAAAAGCGCCTGTGGTGACGCCTGCATTCTTTACGATCTGCCGCAGAGACGCACCCAGGAAACCTTTTTCCAGAAACTCGACCAGGGCAGAGCGCTGGATATTTTCCCGAGTGGTATTGGACCGGTCTTCCATGTCAGCCTCCATATAACAAAGTTATATAACGATGTTATAATACTATCGGCGTTGTCGGTTGTCAAGAGCGCAGAAGAAGAAACGGGAAATTTTTCTGCTCTGCCATGCGGGCCTGCAGGAAACCGGGAGGTGCCGCACAGCGGCAGAGGTTGTCGTTTCCGGCCTGCCGGACAGTCACACCGCCTGAATAATGCCGCAGGCGATTTTGGCGCCTGCGTTTCCGGCGGGCTGGGTGGAGAAGTCGTCGGGGCCGCTGTGGATGACCACCGTCCGCCCAAGCACGTCCTGCAGCTGAAAGCGGTCCGTCAAAACCGCCAGGAACGCACAGCCCCCGCAGGAGAACAGCGGCGGCAGATCGCCGGCGTGGCAGGGGTGGGGCGCGCCGGAGGGGTTGTAGTGGGCGCCGGTCTCCTCGAAGGCGGCCCCCGCGCAGGAGCTGCCGGTGTGGATATGCAGGGCGAAAACGCTGCAGGGATTGTCGGCGGGCAGGCCCTGGACATTCGCCGTCACCAGGACGCCCCGCTTGACCGGGAAGAAACGGACGGTGCCGGTGAGCTGGGGCGCCAGGCTGCCGCCCTGCATATGTGCCGCTGCGGCGGGGCGCTCAAATGTCTGGTCCATAGAACCTCCATGGACCGCCGGGCGCAAGCTCCGCGCCGCGGCGGGTTCCGCCTCTCGGCAGGCGGATGCCGGATGTGGAGCCGCTGGCCCCTTGCGCTATTCTATGCCCGCCGGCTGCCGCGATCTCCTGATCCGGGGCAGGTCGGGAACCTGCGGAGGAAACGGCCGTGAGGGGGTGGGGCAGTCAGAACAAGGACCGGGGGATCCGCGGGGGATCTCCCGGCCCTTTTCCCTGCTGTCCGGGCTTGGCCCGGTGGAAGACCCGGAAACGGCTTTCCCGTCTCAGCGCAGCTTTTCCGGGTTCTTTACATAGGAGCGGACAATGGTGCCGCAGTGGAGGCAAATCTCGTGGTACACGGCCCTGCTTTTCAGAACGGACACGGAGATCCCCGCGTAGGCCGCCCCCTGTTTCCCTGTCACAAACTCTTCCCTTCCGCAATAGGGACATTTCATGATGCTATCCTCCTGTTCCTCTGCCTTATTTTTCATCCTCCACAAATTCAAACAGATCCTCCACCGTCACCTGGAATACCTTGGCGATGTCCATGGCCAGTTTCAGCGAAGGGTTGTACCGCCCGTTCTCCAGGTGGACGATGGTTTCCCGCCTGGCGGACACCAGCGCGGCCAGCTCGCTCTGCTTGAGGCCGGCCCGCTCCCGGTACTCCTTGATTTTCGTCTTCAGCATAGGCGGTCACATCCCCCTCTTGTCAATCACGGTAAAGAGCACCGCCCGGCACACCGTCAGGAGCAGGATGCCCGCCAGGAGGCAGTACCCCGCGATCACCCCGGAAAAGTCGGAGAAGATGCACACGATGGCCCCCAGGATCATCAGAATGTAGGCGATCTTCAGGCAGATGGAATCTGTGGTCTTCAGATTTTCCCGGGCAAACTCGTCGAAGATGTCCCGTCTCCTGGCGTATGAAATTTGGAAAGCGGCCAGCGCCCCCGCGGCGGCAAAGACTGCCGTCTGGATAACCGGGTAGGCGGGGTGGAACGTCTCCCGGGTACACATCCAGTAGTACACCAGAAACAGCACTGCCGGCGCCACCTTCAAAAACATCCAGACTCTCAGATTCATGGTTTTGCTGTTCATATTAAGACCTCCAAGTGAAATATTTGTAACTTCAATGTGTTGTAAATATATCACTTGCATAAGGGACTGTCAAGAGGAAAAGTGAAATATTTTTAACTTTCCTGCCGCAGCCGGCCTGGGCCGTGTCCGAGGGGGACGGCGCTGCCCGCGGAAAAGACCGGGTGCGGAGCGGGGGCATACCCTTGCAAAGGAAGGGAAAGTAGACTATAATGGGCGTACAAAGCAGAGGGGCCCCGCGGCCCATATAGAAATAAAAAGGATTGCTCCGGAAAGGATAAACAGATGCTGCAGGAAATAGATTTTGTGAAAGCGCCCGTCATGACATCCCCCAACAACCTGGTGCTGATCTGCACGGAGAAACCGGACGGCTCCACCAACTTGGCCACGGTTTCCTTTTTCAATTATCTCTCCTATAATCCGCCCATGCTGGGCTTTGCCATGGGCAAGCGGTCCTTCTCCGGCCAGCGGGTCCGGGAGACCGGCAGGGTGATCGTGACCGTGCCGGGGCAGAGCCTCAAGGGCATCGCCATGGGCTGCGGCACCGTCAGCGGGCGGGATATGGACAAGGTGTGCTCCTTCCGGGTGAAGATGCAGGCCGTGCCGGACAGCAGCATCCAGATCCCCGAGGATACCAAGGCGGCCTTTGTGGCCACGCTGCAGCAGGTGGTGGAGACCGGGGACCACAACCTCTATATCTGCAATGTGGAAAAGGCCTACGGCGACGAGGAGAAGGAGGCCCTGTTCGCCTGGAACGGCTACTCCAAGCTGGGACCTGTGCCGAAGAAATAAGCAGGAAACGGGTGCGGCGCCATATGGCGCCGCACCCGTTTCCTGTCATCCGGCGCATGGCCGGATTCCGCCCTATTTCATGTGATAGTCCACCGTGCGGACCTCCCGGAAGGGGACCTTGTCCGGGTGATAGTATTCGTGATTGACCATCAGGGGCCGCTCATCCCGCCCCATGGAGATGGATTCAAACATCAGCATCGCCGTCTTTTCCGGAATCTGCAGCCGGTCGGCCAAATAGGCGTCCGCCTGCCGGGGGTAGATCTTGAGCAGATCATAGGCGATGTCAGGGAAGTTGAAGTGCTCCTGGATCAGCGTGAAAATCAGGGTTTCGTCCATGGGGCAGTCTAAAATATCATCCGTGATGTATTCCGTGGAGAAATAGTTGACGCCAAAGACCACAGGCGCACCGTCGCCCAGGAAGAGCTTTTCCACCCGGTACATCTCCTTGGCGTCGCTCTGCAGCGCGGCGCGGATCTCCTCTGTCATGGGCAGCTTTTCCGCCCTGCCGCCGGACACAGAGGGGGTGTAGCCCAGAGAGCGGATCAGCTCGGTGAAGGGCTGCCCCTCCGACAGGCGGGCTGTCATGGAGCTGACAGTGCGGTTGATGATAGTCCCCCGCCCCTGGATGCGGGAAATATAGCCCAGATTTTCCAAATTGGCCAGGGCGTCCCGCACAGTGATGCGGCTGACGCCGAACATGCTGGCAATGCCGTCCTCGGAGGGGAGCATGCCGTCGCTGAAATACCCTTGTTTTATGTAGCGCACCAGATCTCTGCGGACCAGCTTGGCGGCAGAATAGCGGTTGACACGTCGAATGCGGTCCATTGCGTCCCTCCTTTTATTAAAGAGTTCCTGGGGGGTGAAATGCGCCGCGCCCCATCTGCTGCGCGGCGGAAAACGGTACGCGGGGGCTGCACGGAAGGGAGATCAGGAGCGGGACGTGCCGCTCCTTGCAGGCGCCGCTCCTCCGGAGGCGGACTGCGGCCCTCCGCATGGGCGCCCCGCAGCATGCCGCAGCGTTCCCCGCCAATTGCGGCAGCCCTGCTGCTGCGGAAACACATTGTATGTCTTTTTTGTGTACAAAAGTACAGCCAAAGCGGGATTTAAGTTGTAATATCATCATATACGCTGACAACTGAAAAGTCAACAAGGAAAAGCAGAAAAACGGAGAGCCTCAAAAACGGAAAAATTGACTTTGGTTATTATTTCCAAGAAAATGCCGGCTAATTTCGTGAGAAGTCACAAAATTGACGACTAAGCCCATCTTGCTATTGCCGAAAACCTACCGCCGTGGTAAGATAAAACCAAACGTATTACGATTATACGACTAATGCCACGTGTTCAGTTTCGCTCCGCAGCTCTTTCTGAGGAGGATGCGGGCGGGGCTGGCGGCCTCGGGATTGGATGCTGAGAAGAGACGGGGAGGTGCATCGATCGAGAGAGAAATCGCTGCGGTGTGCCCCGGGCAACCGGGGCAGTGACGGCCGCACGGAGGGAGTGGAACTTCGTGCGTGTGAGCGTGAGAATCGATTTGGAGGAAAGTCGTATGGAAAACAAGCAAGCGAAGAAAAGTGTGGCGGGCTCACCGTATACCCTGGAAGGCCGTCTGCCGCTGCGGCAGTCCATTCCCCTGGGACTGCAGCATGTCCTGGCCATGTTCCTTGGCAACATCACCGCGCCGCTGATCGTGTGTGCCGCCTGCGGCATCGAGGCGGGCAGCGACCTGATGGTCATTATTCTGCAGAACGCCATGCTGATCGCGGGCCTTACCACCCTGCTCCAGCAGTTCCCCATCTGGAAGGCCGGCGCCCGGCTGCCCATCGTCATGGGCTGCTCCGCCGGATACATCGGCGTTTACCTCAGCATCTCCGGCCTTGTGGGCGGAGGTCTCAATTCCTACAGCATTATCCTGGGCGCCACGTTTATCGGCGGCCTGGTGGAAATTATTATCGCCTGTTTCTATGAAAAGGTGAAAAAGCTGTTCCCCCCCGTGGTCATCGGCACCGTGCTGACGGCGGTGGGCATCTCCCTGATCCCCATCGGCATCAACAGCTTTGCCGGCGGCAGCGGCGCGGCGGACTACGGCTCTGCCGAAAATCTGATCATTGCCTTCTCAGTGTTCATTGTGGGCCTGATCCTCAGCACCTTTGCCAAGGGCATGATCAAAAACTGCGGTATGCTCATCGGCATTGTGGTGGGCTATGTGGTGGCCGCCATCATGACCGCCACCATCGGGGACACCTCCGCCTCCTGGTACATGGACTGGGGCTCTGTGGCTGCGGCCGACTGGTTCGCCCTGCCCCAGCTGCTGCCGGTGGAGCTGAAGTTTGATCTGCGGGCCATCGTCCCCATCTGCCTGATCTATGTGTCCATGACCATTGAGACCATGGCCAGCATCAGCACCATCACCGAGGTGGGCCTGGGCCGCCATGTGACCGACAAGGAAATGAAGGGCGGCATGATTGCTGACGCCATCGGCTCCAGCGGCGCTGCTGTTCTGGGCGTGCTGCCCAACACCACCTTCAGCCAGAACGTGGGCCTTGTCAACATGACCAAGATCGTCAACCTCTGGTCCGTGGCCATGGGCGGCATCTTCCTGTGCCTGTGCGGGTTCTTCCCCAAGCTGGTGGCTGTTGTCTCCATCATGCCTGATGCAGTGCTGGGCGGCGCCACTGTTATGATGTTCGGCCAGATTCTCTGCGGCGGCCTGGCTGCCCTGAAGAAGACCGGCTTTACCGGCCGCGCCAATACGATTATTGCCGCCTCCATCGGCCTGGGCTACGGCCTTGGCGCCGATGCAGCCGCCGTGGCAGGTTTCCCCGACGTGCTGGAGCTGGTGATCGGCGGCAGCGGCATCATCCCCTGCGCCTTCCTGGCCATCGTCCTGAACCTGATTATCCCCAAGGGCGAGGAGGACAAGAAGATTGAGGCTGCCAACGCTGCTGAAGAGGAGGCCGAGCTGAAGGCTGCGGCCGCCGAAGTGGCGGCGATCCAGGCAAAGGAGTCTGAAGATAAGTAACCATGGAGCACACCATTGTCATCGCCTGCGAAATGCTGGAGCACGAGATCCGGGCGGCGCTTAAGGAAACGGCGCTGGATTGTCCTGTGGTCTGGCTGGAGCGGGAGTTGCATAACCGCCCCGACCATCTGCGGGAGGTCCTGCAGGAGGAGATTGATAAAGCCGAGCCGGGAACAACGGTGCTTTTGGCCTTTGCCCAGTGCGGCAATGCCGCTGTGGGCCTCCGGTCCGGCGATGCCAAGCTGGTGCTCCCCCGCTTTGCCGACTGCGTCCACCTCTTCCGCAGTGAGCGGGTGGGCGACCCCGGCGCGGTGGACAACCGGACGCTGTACCTGTCCCCCGGCTTTTTGGAGGAGCGCAGCGGCATCCTGAAGGATTACGACCGCTACTGCGCCAAGAGAGGGCCGGAGAAAGCGCGCCGTGCCTGCCGCCTGATGGTGAAAAACTACCGGGCGGTGAGCCTGATGGACACCCATGCGGTGGGCCTGGACAAATACGAGCCGCGCTGCAGGGATTATGCAGATCTGCTGGGGCTGGAGATGGAGTACTGTGAGGGCAGCTACCGGGTGCTCCGCAAGCTGTTCAGCGGCCAGTGGGACGAGGAGTTCGTCATCGTCCCGCCGGGAGGCTGCATCGACCAGGAGGAATTTCTGGGGATGCCTGACGCAGCCGGCATGCTGTAGTCCGGCGTTGAAAACTGGGCGTGATATTGCATCTGTGCGATATTACATCATACATGTGAGCAAACGACTGAAATGAGGAAAGAACTACTTAAGGAGGATTCAACACATGGCAGATTATTTGACTCAGATCGAAGCGGCAGTCTATGACGGCGACGAAGACCTGGTAGTAGAATTGGTTCAGAAGGCCCTGGATGAGGGCGTGGATCCCGAGGCCATCATTCAGGACGGCGGCGTTGCGGCGCTGAACCGCCTGGGTGACGACTTCAACAACATGATGGCCTTCCTGCCCGAGCTGATGATCGGCGGCGAGTGCATGAAGAAGCTCATCGAGATGTGCAGCCCCCACCTGAAGGGCGGCAAGAGCGCCTTCAAGGGCAAGATCGTCATCGGCTGCGCCAAGGGCGACCTGCACGACATCGGCAAGAGCCTGGTGGCCACCCAGCTGTCCATCAACGGCTATGAGGTTGTTGATCTGGGCACCGACGTTCCCACCAACAAGTTCATCGACACCGCTATGGCCGAGAAGGCTGACATCATCGCTGTCTCCTCCCTGCTGACCACATCTCAGTACTACATGGAGGAGCTGATCAACCGCCTGAGCCACGAGGGCAAGCGCGACCTGTTCAAGGTTGCCGTGGGCGGCGGCCCCATCGGCCCGGAGTACGCTGAGAAGATCGGCGCCGACGGGTATTCCCGTACCGCCGCTCTGGCCGTCAAGATGGCTGACCGCCTGCTGGACAAGAAGCCCGGCGATCCCCTGGTCAGCGAGGTTTGATTGTCAGCACCCCTAAGCACGGATTTTCACGATTGAGTTTTTAAAGTAACGACGAAAAGGGAGGCTATCATTTCATGGAAAAGCAGAAAAAAATCCTGAGAACTCTGGATCGCGCCCGCCTGGGTGAGCGCGTCACCGAAAAAGAGTGGGATCAGAAGATCGTTCCCAAGACCCTGAAGGAAGTTGCCAAGGAGTTCGGCCTGCTGGGTACCTGCGATCCTGACAACCCCATCAACTGCGACGACGAGCTGGCTGATCGTTTCTTCAAGGCCGGCTGGGAGGCCGCTCTGCGCCTCGGTTTCTTCTGCCCCGACACCGAGTCCGTCATCAAGATTGACGCTGACGAGCTGGAGCGGGAGTTCAAGAAGGTTCCCGGTGAGTTCGTGGTTGGCCAGGGTGCTGAGCAGTCCCACGTTGTGGCCCGCCGCCCCGAGGATCCCAATCCCCCGATCTTCTGCGCCCCCCTGTCCATCCAGATGGACGAGGAGCTGTACATCCCCCTGGTTGAGGGTATCGTGAGCAGCCGCCTGGTGGACATGCAGGAAGGCCCCTCTCTGGACACCGTTTTCGGCAGCCCCCTGCTGGCCGATTCCCCCTATGAGACCTTCGCCGGTATCTATGAGTACCACATGCGGAAAGAGGCCCAGTGGCGCGCCGGCCGTGTGGGCATGGGCAACTCCCTGGTGTCCAGCGCCAGCACCCACTTCGGTTTCCTGGCTGCCTTCAACCTCTATGAGCAGCCCCAGCTGTGCCTGTGCCTGAACCCCGCGTCCCTGAAGATCAACTACACCACCCTGCATAAGTGCATCGTGGCCTATGAGCTGGGCGGCGTGGTCCGCAGTGAGTCCCCGACCATGATCGGCGGCTACACCGGCGGCCCCGAGACCACCGCCATCGCCTCCATCGCCACCGACCTTCTGCAGTACCCGATGTGCGGCGCCGCCCTGCCCGGCTCCCCCAGCTATGATATCCGTTATGCTGGTAACTGCGGCCGTCACGGCGTATGGGCCCAGTCCATTGCCACCCAGGCCATCACCCGCAACAGCAACATCCTGCAGATGAAGACCATCAACCAGGTGTCCGGCCCCATGACCGAGATGTTCTTCCTGGAGTCCATCGTTGGTATGACCGCAGCCTCCTGCTCCGGCCAGACCTTCACCATCAGCCCGCGGAGCGCCGGCGGTTCCAAGAAGAACGGCCTGACTCCCATCGAGTGCTGGTACAACGCCGCCGTCTTCAAGGGCGCTGCCGGCCTGAGCCGCGCCGATGCCAACCGCATCGTCAAGGAAGTCATTCCCAAGTTCGAGAACGATCTGTACGATCCTCCCAAGGGCCTGACCTTCCGCGATCTGTACGACATCCCCACTCTGACTCCCTGCAAGGAGTATGTGGACATGTACCTGAAGATGCGGAAATACGCCGAGGATCTGGGTATCAATATGCCCGGCGACGGCATTCTCTGCTAATCCATCCATTTTTCTCCAAACAGAATCTCTTCAAAAAGCAGCGGTGCAGCCCATTTTGGGCTGCACCGCTGCTTCATAGAAAAACATGGAGGGCAAAAACAGGACCGGCTGTGCCGGTCCTGTGAAATATATGAACCCCATCCAGCTCCGTCAGGCCGATCAGCCGTTTTCCAGCCCGTCAGTCTCGATCAGGCCGTAGCCGCCGTTTTTCCGGCTGTAAACGATGGATATGATATCCTCCATATTGCGGAAGACAAAGAAGTCGTGCCCCAGCAGATTCATCTGCATGATGGCCTCCTCGGTGCTCATGGGCTTGACCGCCACATGCTTGGTGCGCACCACGTTGAACTCCTTCTCCTCGCTGACTTCAAACTCCGCCGGGAGGTCAGACACCAGCGCATCCTGGCGCAGGCGCTTGGCCAGACGGGTCTTATTCTTGCGGATCTGGCGGTCAATGGTGGAGGCAGCCGCATCGATGGCGCCGCGCATATCGCCGTCTCTGGACTCCTCCTGTGCCCGGAACAGCGTGCCGCCGCTGCGGATCGTCACCTCGACTACACAGCGGTGATCCTTTTCCACAGAGAAGGTGACCAGGGCGTTGGCCTCGTCACGAAAATAGCGGTCCAGCTTGCTGATCTTTTTTTCCGCGTAAGCTTTGATGGAATCGTTCAGGCTGACTTTTTTACAGGTAAACGTAAACTTCATTTTTTGCGCTCCTTTCATCATCTCTGCCGGAGCGCGTCCGGAAGAGACCGGACAAACCCGGCAGGAAGACATGGTGGGCGGCGCAGCGGCGGCTGCCAACAGGTGAATCCTGCCTCGGCCGGCAGCAGCGCACCTGTGGCGGCAGCGACGTTTTGCCGCATGGTACAGGGATTGCTCTACCTGTATTGTACCATGTGTACAAGCATTTGTACAGAAAAATCTTTCAGAATTATTGAAAATATACAATTTATTCACAACTGCCCGTGGATTGACGATATGTGACAAAAGCGGACGCGCCGCGACAAAAGCTCCTCTTTACATCCGGCGCAGAATTTGGTATCCTACAGATGGAAGCTTTCCAATATCCCACCCGCTTGGGCCGCTGCCTGACAATTGGCAGCGGCTCCTTTTTATGCCCGACCCACCGGCCTGCACCTTTCGATCAGACATGCTCCGGGGCACGCGGCAGCCCGGCGCAGGAAACAGCGAAAAAGGCGGAGGGCATCTCATGCCCTCCGCCTTGGTTTTTCAGCCGCCGCTGTGATAAAAGACCTTCTCGCCGGGGACCACCATGCCCAGCTCCTCCCGGGCGGTTTCCTCGATTTTCTCCGGGTCGCTGCTGTTCTGGATATCCTCCTCCAGCTCCTGGTTTTCTTCCGTTACCTGCTGGATCTCGTCAGCCAGCGCGTCTGCCTCGGCGCGGGCGCCGGCCAGCTGGGACTGCATCTGATACAGCTGCGTCCCCACGCCGAACAGCAGCACCAGCAGAAGGAGGCCTGCCAGCGGTCCGCCTACGGTCTTTTTTTCTTTTGCCTGCCTGTGCTTTTTTACCCGGCCCATGGGCCTCGCCCTCCTCCTCTGCTTTTCTCCGGCGGGTCCGCAGGGACCGCCAGGGGGTAACTATTATTGTAAACCAGTTTCGCGGAAAAGGGAAGAGTTTTTTTTGCTTTTCCAAAAGTTTTCCAATGGGGCGCAGAAACAGCCGCAGCGGGGCCAGGAGGAGTCGCACAGCGGAGCGCAGCAGGCCCAGGGCCGTGATAAGGCTGTCCCGCCAGAAGTCCCACAGCGGCCGCAGCAGGGCGCTGAACAGCATAAAAAACAGCACGCCGCCTCCCAGTACGCCGATGACCATATAGATCCGCAGCTCCCCGTCGCCAAAGGCCAGCGCAAAATAGAACAGGGCCGCCAGCACCACTGCGGCATACAGGCCGTCCAGCAGGCCGCCGATCCGCCGGCCCGGCCGCGTCAGGCGCACAGCCCGCAGCAGGTCATAGAGCAGGCCCAGCAGCAGACCCAGCAGGATGGAGGCCAGGAAGGCGCCCAGCTGCTGGGAGATTTGGATCTCCATCAGCCGAAGAGGCGGCCGAAGAGACGGCCCTTGCCATAGTGCTGATCCTCATAGCTGATGGCGTCGATCTGCCCGTCCACATGGAGCTCTCCGCCGTCCAGGGTCAGCTTGCCGATATGGAGGTTCTCGCCGGACACCACCAGCGTCCCCGCTGCAGTGGACATGACGATCATATTTTCATCAAAGCGCTCCACATCCTCCACGCCGGACACCGTCAGTTTCTCCCTGCCGTCCAGCGTCAGCTGATGGTGGGCATAGTTTTGCGTCTCATAGGCCATAGCAGATCCTCCCATACACAGTGGATACTACACTATATGGGAGGGCTGTCCGAAATATGCCTGTATCCGAAGGAAGACTATACCTCCCGGTACATCAGAGCCGCCCCGGCCTTGCCCACGCTCTCTGCCAGGGAGAGGACCTCCACCGTCAGCGTCCGCTCCCCGAAACGAATGGTGATCCTGTCCCCTACCTTGACGTCGTAGGAGGCCCGGGCCACCCGGCCGTTCACGGTGACCCGCTCGTTGTCGCAGGCCTCGTTGGCCACGGTGCGGCGTTTGATGAGCCGGGAGACCTTCAGGTACTTATCCAGTCGCATAGCGCGTTGCTCCTTTCTGCGGCAGCTGCCGCCGCTTGCTTGAAGATCGGGATGAAACTTCATGCGCCGTGAGGCACACCACGATAGAAGGCAAAAACCGCGGCGCATGAAAATTCGCGCATGCGGGCCGTCCAGGCCCTCGCGCTTTGGGGTTGCATGCCCGTGCCGCTGAAAGCGGCACATGGCCGCTTTTTGCTGTGCCTTGCATAGCAAAAAAAGGACGCAGCCCCCAATCGGCTGCGTCCCGGTAAAAGCCATTTATTTCGCAACAATATCCTTCAGCGCCTTGCCGGCCTTGAAGACGGGGACCTTGGAGGCAGGGATCTCGATGGCCTCCTTCGTCTTGGGGTTGCGGCCGGTGCGGGCGGCGCGGCTTTTCACTTCGAAGGAGCCGAAACCAACCAGCTGGACCTTATCCGCATCCTGCAGCGCGGCGGTGATGACATCCAGCGTGGCGTTTACGGCTGCCTCAGAGTCCTTCTTGGACAGGCCGGATTTCTCAGCGACGGCAGCGATCAGTTCAGCTTTATTCATGATACAAGTCTCCTTTATTTTCATTGGTGCAAGACAGTGTCTTGTCATATGACATTACCCTGCTAATTTATCATATTTTACCCCGGTATGCAAGGCTTCAAGCGAAATTTTCACAACAACCCGGGATATTTTGAACGGCTGGTGAAAAGCCGCCCCTTTCTCAGCGGATGTGGAGCAGACGGGCCAGCCTGGCGCCGTTGGGAATCATTTCCAGATCCTCCCTGGTAATGATCCGCAGGAAGACAACCAGGGCCACATAGATCACCACCGCAATGGCGATCGCACCCAGGGTAGCCAGGGCGTTGCCCAGGAAACCGGCCAGGAAACCGTAGCTGAAGTGGGCGCACAGGCCCATGACCACCGAGGCCGCCAGGGGTTTCCCGAAGAGGTGGAGATACCGGGGCTTTTCCTCCACGATGCGGTAGACAAGGAAGAGGTTGATGGCGGAAATCAGCGCATAGCAGGTCAGCGTGCCGATGGGGGCGCCCTTGATGTTGATTTCCGGGTTACCGATCAGGATATAGTTCATAGTCAGCTTGACTGCGCCGCCGATAAACATGGTGATAATCGGCGCCTTGGCTCGGTCATTGGCCTGCAGAATGCCGTTTGTAAGGAGCATCAGACAGACAAAAATGGAGGCGATCCCCAGCAGCTGCAGGTGGTAGGTGGCAGCCACCGCCGCCTCCGGCTGGGCGGGGTAGAGCATCTGCAGAATCGGCCCGGCCATGACCGACAGCCCGATCCCCGCCGGCAGCGCCAGCAGCGCAATGAGGCGGAGGGAGGCAGACACCACCCGGTTCACCGTCCGGTGGTCCCGGCGGGCCACGGCTGCGGCCACGGCGGGGATCAGGCTCATGGTGATGGGCGGGATGAAGGAGGAGGGGAAGTTGAACAGCGTCATGCCAAAGCTGTACTCCCCGTACAGGGCAGCGGCGGCCTCCTCCGAGATCCCCAGCACCGACTGCAGCCGCCCCATGGCGATGGCCTGGTCCAGGGTGGAGATGATGCTCATGCCGGAGGAGCCGATGGTGATGGGGACGCCGATGGCCAGCAGGCGGCGGAGGATATGCCGGGAGCTGGTGGGGACGTCGGCGCCGGCGGGGTCGTCCCGGCGGCTGCGGAGGTGGTCGGCCAGCATGTAGAGCATGGCGATCACCGACCCGGCGGTGACCCCCAGGATGGCCCCCGCCGCCCCCACGTCCAGTCCCAGCCCCAGATCCACGAAGTACCAGGCCAAAATCAAGCCCACGATCAGCTTGAAGGCGGCCTCAATGATCTGGGAGATGGCGGAGGGCAGCATGTTCCCCTGGCCCTGGGTGTAGCCTCGGTAGGCGGACATGATGCACACGCAGAGCACCGAAAAGCTGAGGGCCTTGATGGGCCAGTAGCCCAAAGAGTCGTTCATCAGCCCCGCCAGCTCCCGGGCAAAGAGGAGCATGAGGCCGGTGCCCAGGGCGCCCAGGATGACAAACAGCCACATGGACACCCGCAGGATCTTCCGGCTCTGCCGGTAGCGGCCCAGGGCCCTGGCCTCCGACACCAGCTTGCTCACCGCCAGGGGCAGCCCCGCGGTGGAGATGGCCAGGAGGACGGAGTAGATGTTGTAGGCGCTGTTGAAATGGGTCATCCCCTCTGTGCCCAGGATATTGCCCAGGGGGATCTTGTAGAGGGCGCCGATGACCTTCACCAGCGCCACCGCGGCGGCCAGGATCACCGTGCCGCCTAGAAAGGACTGTTTCTTCTCTCTGGACATGTGTCTCCTCTTTTATGTCTCGAAAGATTTT
>CAJFPI010000229.1 GCA_904398675.1 uncultured Oscillospiraceae bacterium | reverse complement strand
GTGAAAGCCAGCGTCTTTTAGGCGCTGGCCGCACTATGCCCTTTTAGGGCTTGTTCAAGCCACGCGTTTCACGCGTGGTCTTGACTGATCTATCGCTTTCCTCTTGAGAAAAGGCAGGGGCAATGGCTGCAGACCGCCGGGGCGCTACGCCTGGGACGCGTCCCCTTCCCCCGGGGAGTGGGGGGCCGCCTCCGGCTCCGGCTCCGGCTCGCTCCAGGGAATCTTCGCTGCCACCAGGCGGTGGATGGGGATGCCCTCGGCGTGGAATTTGGCCTCATAGTCTGTCATGACCCCCTGGGGGCCGTCTGCATGCAGATCGTCGGTTACCTCCCGGAGGGTGTAGCCCACCTGGGGGAACTCCTCCAAGGAGAAGGCGAAGAGGGGGGCGTTGTCGGTCTTGAAGTGGATCTCACCGCCCTCCTTGAGCACCTGGCGGTAGAGCTTGAGAAAATTGCGGTGGGTCAGGCGGCGCTTGGCCTGCCGCTTGGGGGGCCAGGGGTCGCAGAAGTTGATGAAGATCCGGTCCACCTCGTCCGGCGCAAACATCTGGGGCAGGGCGGCGGCGTCACCCACCACGAACAGCACATTGGTGAGCCCCAGCTCCACAGCCCGCTCCATGGCCACCACCTGGGCGTCTGCCACCCGCTCCACGGCTACCAGGAGGACATCCGGGTTCTGCCGGGCGGTCTCCGCAGTGAAACGGCCCTTGCCGCAGCCCAGCTCCACCCAGATCTCCCGGGCCTGGGGCATCCTCTCCCGCCAGTGTCCGCGCAGTAAAAAACCGTCCTTCACATGGACGGCCTCACAGCGCTCCATCCGGGGCACCAGGTTCTTCTTTTTCCGCATCCGCATAAGGGGCTCCCTCCCGACGAAAATGTGATTATTTTTATCATACCACAGCTTGGCCCCCTTGTAAATGCGGATTTCAGCCTTTCCCTTCACAGCGGTGAAAAGTTGTGAATTGCGGCAGACTTTCCCGACAAAAAGGGGCGTTTCTCTCCAAAATATAGATTGTTTTTCCGCTTTGGCCGTGGTAAAATCATACTGTTGTACTGTGCGCCCTTCCGGGCGCGGGATTACCGATCAAAGAGGAGGCGCGGCCGTGAGCCACGACAGCTATCAAAACCCGCTGTGCACCCGGTATGCCAGCCGGACCATGCAGCACATTTTTTCCGACGACTTCAAATTTTCCACCTGGCGCAGACTGTGGACGGCCCTGGCGGAGAGCGAGATGGAGCTGGGCCTGCCCATCACCAAGGAGCAGGTGGAGGAGCTGCGCGCCCATATTCATGATATCGACTACGACATGGCCGCGGCGGAGGAGAAGGCGGTGCGCCACGACGTGATGGCCCATGTCCACACCTACGCCGCCTGCTGCCCCAAGGCGGGGGGCATCATCCACCTGGGGGCCACGTCCTGCTTTGTGGGGGACAACACGGACCTTATCCAGATGCACGAGGGTCTGCTTCAGATCCGCCGCCTGCTGCTGACAGCGCTGGACGCCCTGGCGGACTTCATGGAGCGGTGGAAGGATCAGCCCACCCTGGGCTACACCCATTTCCAGGCGGCCCAGCCCACCACCGTGGGGAAACGGGCCTCCCTCTGGGCTCACGATCTGCTGCTGGATTTGGAGCAGCTGGATTTTGCTCTGGATCATCTCAAGCTCCGGGGCTGCAAGGGTACCACCGGCACCGGCGCCAGCTTTCTGGAGCTGTTCCACGGCGACGCGGACAAGGTGCGGGAGCTGGACAGGCGGGTGACGGAGAAGATGGGCTTTTCCGCCGCCTACCCCGTCACAGGTCAGACCTACTCCCGGAAGGTGGACTTCAACATCCTCTCCGTTCTCAGCGGCATCGCCCAGTCCGCAGCCAAGTTCTCCAACGACATCCGGCTTTTAAGCCATCTCAAGGAGTTTGACGAGCCCTTTGAGTCCGGGCAGATCGGCTCCAGCGCCATGGCCTATAAGCGCAATCCCATGCGCTCGGAGCGGATCGCCTCTCTCAGCCGCTATGTGATGTGTGACCTCATGAACCCCGCCATCACCGCCGCCACCCAGTGGTTTGAGCGGACGCTGGACGACAGCGCCAACCGCCGCCTCGCCATCCCGGAGGCCTTTTTGGCTGTGGATGCCATTTTGCAGCTCTACACCAACATCGTCACCGGCGGCACGCCATACCCCAGGGTCATGGAGCGCCGCCTCCAGGAGGAGCTGCCTTTTATGGCCACGGAGAACATCCTTATGGACTGCGTGGAGCGGGGAGGCGACCGCCAGGCGCTCCACGAGGCCATCCGTCAGCACGCGGTGGCTGTGGCCAAGAAGATGAAACTGGAGGGCGGGGAGAACGACCTTCTGGACCGCATCGCCGCCGACCCGCGCTTTGGCCTGGACCGGCCGGCGCTGGAGGCGATTTTGGATGTGAAGAAGTTTACCGGCTGCGCCCGGCAGCAGACGGAGTGGTTCCTTGCCGAGCAGGTGCGCCCGGTGCTGGAGGCCAACCGGGATTTCCTGGGCGCGGAAATCCAGATCAATGTATAAGCCTTTGAAACAACCGGAATCAGAAAGAGGAGGAAAGCATATGTTAACAGCCATTGTAGGCATCAACTGGGGCGACGAGGGCAAGGGCCGCATGGTGGACCTGCTCACCAGCCAATATGACGTGGTGGTCCGCTACCAGGGCGGCGGAAACGCGGGGCACACCGTGGTCAACGAGCAGGGGAAGTTTGCCCTTCACCTGCTGCCCTCCGGCATTTTCCGCAAGGGTGTGGTGAATATCCTGGGCAACGGCGTGGCCCTGGACTGTGAGAGCCTCTGGACCGAGATCCAGGACGTTGTGGGAAAGGGTGTGTCCATCACACCGGAGAATCTGAAGATCAGCGACCGGGCCTCCCTGCTCCTGCCCTGGCACCGGGATCTGGACGGCCTGGAGGAGCAGCGCCTCGCCGACAAGAAGTACGGCTCCACCAAGCAGGGCATCGCCCCCTTCTATTCCGACAAGTATCAGAAGAAG
>CAJFPI010000228.1 GCA_904398675.1 uncultured Oscillospiraceae bacterium | reverse complement strand
GATACCGGATGAAAAAAATGATCTCCACCACGATGGCCACTGTCAGGAATATCTGCACCGGGAGGGGCGGCATCCTGCCGAAAACAGTCAGCGGAATCTCCAGAAACAGGCCAAAAAACGCCATTACTGTCCAGTTAATCCAAATTTGTCGTCTCAACTGGTTCCCTTGGCTGCCCTGGGCCAGCTGGCCCACGGCCTTTCCCAGCAGGAAAGCGGCTCCAAACCGCAGCACCCACAGCACAGCCTCCGCCCATCTGCCCCAGGGTTCCGCCGCCCAGGTCTCCATCCCCCAGTCTGCCGCGCTGAACGCCAGTCCGACGGCACAGAGCGCCTGCAGCGGGATCTGTCCCCGCCTGCCGAATTTTTCCCGCGTCTCCAGCAGCAGGACCAGATACCCCAGCGGCACGAGGGGAATGAGGCGTCCATTTAATTCACATTTCACAAAAAGCAAGACTACACCTAAGCCAAACCACTTCATTCTAATCCCTCTTTTTCTCTGCGGGCCATTCTCTCGTACCTTTTGTGCGGCGCGCCTGCGCCGGGACAGCTTACCGCTTGTCTTTTTCCCCACGGGGACTTGTCCCCGTGGGGACCCCGTTTCACCTGTGTCCGGCGAAGTGAATCCGCCGGACACCAAGGTTTTGCCTCCGGCAAAACGCTTGGACGGCGCGCCTGCGCCGGGACAGCTTACCGCTTGTCCCTTTTCCCGCGGCTATAATATTCGTCGTAGGCTTTGATGATCCGCTGGACCATGACATGGCGGACCACGTCCTGGTCGTTGAGCTCGCAGATGCCGATGCCCTCCACGCCCCGCAGCACCCGGATGGCCTCCTTCAGGCCGGAGGTCTTGTCCGGGGGCAGGTCGATCTGGGTCACATCCCCGGTAATGACCATTTTGGAGCCAAACCCCATGCGGGTGAGGAACATCTTCATCTGCTCCCGGCTGGTGTTCTGTGCCTCGTCCAGAATGATAAAGCTGTCGTCCAGGGTCCGGCCCCGCATGTAGGCCAGGGGCGCCACCTCGATGTTGCCCCGCTCCAGGTATTTATTGTAGGTCTCCGCCCCCAGCATGTCGAAGAGGGCGTCATACAGGGGCCGGAGGTAGGGATCCACCTTGCTCTGGAGATCGCCGGGCAGAAAGCCCAGCCGCTCCCCGGCCTCCACCGCCGGGCGGGTCAGCACGATGCGGTTGACCTCCTTGGAGCGGAAAGCCGCCACCGCCTCCGCCACGGCAAGATAGGTCTTGCCTGTTCCGGCGGGGCCCACGCCGATGGTCACTGTGTTTTTCTGCACGCTGTCGCAGTAGCGCTTTTGGCCGATGGTCTTGGGTTTCACCGGCCGGCCCTTGGCAGTGATGCAGATCACGTCCTGCGTCAGCTCGCTGATCTTGTCCTCCTGCCCCGCCCGGGCCAGGCCGATGACGTACCGCACCTGCTGCTCCCCCAGGGGCTCCCCCTTGGCCGAGAGGGTCAGCAGGGCGTTGATGGCCTTCACCGCCATCATGGTGTCCTCCGGCTCGCCGCTGATGCGCAGCTCCCCCTCCCGGTTGGTCACCGCCACATGAAATTCCGACTCGATCAGCCGGATATTTTCGTCAAAGGAGCCGAAGATGTTCACCGCCTGCTCCATCCGCTCGATCTCAATTCGTTGTTCCATTCTTTCTGTCATTCCTCGATTTCTTCTGTAGAGTTTTCCGTGGGGATGCTGACGAACCGGCCGATCTGCTCCTGGCACTCCGCCCGCAGCTCCACCAAATAGGTGTCCCCCCACGCCGTACCGGCGCAGCTCTCGCTGTCCACTGTCCCGTCGTCCATCCCCTCCGCCAGGTCAGAGCGGAGCACGGCATAGGCCAGCTCCTCCGCCTCCTGTCGGCTGCGCTGCCGCTCCGCCGGCTCATAGTAGCGGTATGTCTCCTTGACAATGGTGATGGGCAGCGCGATGCCGCCGGGGAGGGACAGCTGGGTCCTTGTGGTTATTTTATCACAGTTTCCCTCCCCAATGCTACCGGTATTGTACAAATTTATCCGGTTTCTTCCCCAGCATATGGCGATCCGGGTGTCGGTCTCCCCGGTATAGGCCTTCTCCACCTCCGTCATGGGTACCTGGCAGCGCCGGTTGTACCAGGTCCGGGCGTAGACGGTTCCCATGCCCCGGAGAAAGCGGGTGCCCGCCTGATCGTCAACGGTGACGCCGCTGATGAGCAGCTGTCCCTCCTCCACCGTGGCCCCGGGCAGCACCATCTTCTCACCGTCATAGGGGAAAATGGAGGTGACGATCCCCGCCTTGGCCGCCACTGTGTTGCCGGGATCCCGCTTGCTGATCAGCTCCGGCGGCTCCACCCGCTCCCGCACCTGCACATGGGCCCGGCAGCCCCGGACATTCACCGCGATGTAGCTCAGCTCCGGCACCAGCAAAAGGACGTGGTTGCGCAGCTCGTCGGACCGGACGCTGTAGCCGAAGGTCCCCAGGGACACGCCGCACTGCTCCAGGGCCCGGAGGATCTCCTCCTCGCTGACGGCCTCGTTGCCCTCGATCTCAAAATCCCAGATAAAAAAGGAGCCGAAGAAACTAAGCGCGGCGCACAGAACCAGCCCCGCCACCAGCACATGGCGTTTTCGAAACCGCCACAAAAAATAGGGCAGCCCCTCCCGCCCCACCACCCGGATCTCCCCGTCCAGCCGCTCCGCCAGGCGGCGGAGCATGTGCCAGCTGCGCCGGGTCATGGTGAAGGTAAAGCAGATGGCGCTCTCCCACCGGAGATCCCAGAAGGGGATCTGCCGGGCGGCGCAGAGGTTCAGCACCCGCTCCGGAAACGCGCTCTCCACCCGCAGCGTCACATGGCCCCGGCAGAAGTTGACCGCCTGCTGCAGCATGCCCCTCCCCCCTTTCTACCGCACCAGCTCCAGCCCCGTGATCTTTCCCTTCAGCCGCAGCTCGCAGCCCGTCATGGCCATCAGCTCCAGCTCCTCCCCCCGCACCCGCACGATCAGCCTGCCGCCGTTGATGTCCACCGCCTCCCGGCTGTAGGACAAAATGCCCTGGTGGCTGTTCATCAGCATCTGGCAGCCCCCAATCAGCTCGATGTGGGGCAGGGCTGCGATCACATCCGCCGGCAGGTCAAACACATCCGCCGCACGGCTTACAAGGTCAAGATCCTTTCTGTTTTTATCCATTTTGTCTCCTCCGCCTTTCTCTCTTCTCCCTCCCTATACTGTATGACGCCGCCTGCCGCCGGTATGCCCTCCTGTATCATCTCCGGGGCGGGCGAAACTTTTTCTCCTCCCCTCTTGACAAATCTCTTTATGTGTATTATTGTGTTAATCACATAATACAATAATACACCGGCGGGCAGTCCCGCCGGCAGCGGATGCTTTCAGACTGCGAGGTGTCAGAGATGAGAAAACAGAAACTGGCCGCTCTCTGCTGCGGCGTGCTTTTGCTTGCCTGCGGCTGCGGGGCTGTCCCCGCCGCCCGGCCTTCGGAGCCGACGGCCCTGGAGACGGCCACGGTGGAGGGCCTGGACTACTATCTGCTGGAGGATGAGGCGGGGCTGCGGGCCATTGGGGACACCTATCCCCTCTCCGGAAACTATCTTCTGGAGCAGGACATTGTCCTGACCGGCCAGTGGATCCCCATTGGGACCGAGGCGGCGCCCTTCACCGGGGTGTTTGACGGAAACGGCCACACCATCCAGGGGCTGCATGTGACGGGCTCCGGCGGCGGCACTGGATTTTTCCTCTCCTGCAGCGGCGCCGTGGTGCGGGACGTGGTGCTGGAGGAGGCCGAAATCGACATCCCCGGATTCTTCCCCATAGTCTGGGAGGCAGAGGATACGGAGATCACCGGCTGCTCCATCAACGGCGCGGCCCAGGGGGCAGATGCCTGGGCGTCCGGCGGGGAGGAAACGGCGCCGATAGAGGCGCTGCTGTCCGCCGGGTATGAAGAGATGACTCTCTCCGACTTCCGGGCGCTGGTGCTGGATACCTTTGGGGATGCCGCCGGGCTGCAGGCCGCTTTGGAGGGGCTGTCAGGCGTCTATGAGGCGGATACCCCGGAGGGTCGGCTGGTCTCGCTGACCCTCCCGGCCACCCTGGCCGAGCTCACCGGCGGCGGGGCGTCCGTCCGCCTGGAGCGGCAGCGGACCGCCGGGCGGACCCTTCTGGATACGGTGGAATTTGCCTGCTCCCTCTCCTATGAGATCACCTATGACAGCGGCAGCGCCGTCACGGTAGCCGAACGGGACGGGGCGCTGGAGGCGGTCCGCAGCCGGATGCGGGAGGCCCTGGACGCCATGCCCGAATCGCTCTTCAGCACAGCGGAGGCCGGACCCGCCCTCCAGCAGGCGCTGCAGAGGGCGGCGGAGGACTGCTCCCTCCCCGGCCTTGGGCTGGCGGGGACCGTCACGGCCCTCACCGTCATGGGGCCGGACGGGACGGACCAGACCGTATACCCCCGCTCCTGAAGTCTGGGGTTCGGATACAGCAGCGCAGAAAAGGAGGAAATGATGGATTGGATACTCACCGATGACCGCCCCATCTGGATGCAGCTCAGCGAGCAGATGGCCAGGCGGATCGTGGCCGGGCAGTACGCCCCCGGCAGCAAGCTCCCCTCCGTGCGGGAGCTGGCGGCAGATGCCGGGGTGAATCCCAACACCATGCAGCGGGCCCTCAGCCAGCTGGAGAGCGACGGGCTGGCGGTGGCCAACCGCACCGCCGGGCGCACCGTCACGGAGGACACCGCCGCCATCGAGGCCATCCGCCACCGGATGGCCCGGCAGGTGATCGCGGAGTTTCTCTCCGCCGTGCGGGCCTTGGGCTATACGCGAGAGGATATCATCAAGCTATTGAAGGAGGAAGAAAACCATGAGTGATCTGCTGATCCAGAGCAGCCACCTGACCAAGACCTTTGGCCACAAGGCGGCGCTGCGGGATGTGACCTGCAGCATCGGCCGGGGCCGGATCGTGGGCCTTCTGGGGCCCAACGGCAGCGGCAAGACCACCCTGATCAAAATTTTGTGCGGCCTGCTCCAGCCCACCGCCGGCACGCTGGCGGTGGACGGGGAGCCGGTGGGGCTCCACTCCAAGGCCATCATCAGCTATCTCCCGGACCGGATGTACTTTGCCGACTGGATGCGGGCCACGGACCTCTTTGACCTGTTTGAGGACTTCTACGCCGACTTTGACCGGCAGAAGGCCACGGAGATGTGCCGCAGCCTGGGGGTGGAGCCCCGGGACCGGCTGAAGACCATGTCCAAGGGCACCAAGGAGAAGGTGCAGCTGGTGATGGTCATGGCCCGGAAGGCCCAGCTCTACCTCTTGGATGAGCCCATCGCCGGGGTGGACCCGGCGGCCCGGGACTTCATCCTCAACACCATCCTCACCAACTACAATGAGGCCGGCACCG
>CAJFPI010000227.1 GCA_904398675.1 uncultured Oscillospiraceae bacterium | reverse complement strand
GATCTCGCTCTCTGTCATGCCGGTGTAGTCCAGGGTGTCAATCCTGGTATCGACAAAGCCGGGGTCGTCGCCGCACAGCCGGTCGATCAGCTGCATGGTCTTCCGCCCCTCCTCCTCCGGAACCGGGTCGAACAGCAGCCCGTTGTGCATGCGGGGGCCGGGATAGACGAAAAACTTGCCGGTCTGCAGGGGGATGGGATCCACGCCGGCCATCTTCATAAAGCCCAGGATATCCACATGCAGCGTGGTCTCCGTGATCTTCCCGTCTACAACGTGGTTGAATTCGGCGTAGCGCAGGCAGTTCATCCTCCCGGTGTGCCGGATGCCCAGCCAGTCCTCGTCAAACAGTCCCATGAAGTTCCCTGTGCTCAGCACCCAGACACCCGGGTCGCTGTATTTGTTGAATCCCGCCAGGAACACATCCATCCGCCGCTGCATATGCCCAAGGGATCTTTTGAGGGGCGTCCAAAGCACCCGGGCGACATCCTCCGCGCTGTACTGCTCCTCAAAGGGATAGACGCCGCGGAAATGGTAGTCCTCCGCAACATATTTTTTCAGCACGTCGCCGCATTGCTCCGGGGTGCACGCCTCCATCTCTCGGAAACAATCCAGGACAACCTTTTTCGCATCCTGCAAATCCTTCACTCTTTGTCTCCTCCTCACATGTTGTTCCATCCACAGCCGTCAGGCTCTTTTCCCCTCCGCACAGGCGGGAAATACCTCCAGCCCCTGCTGTGCAAGCCAATAGGGAATATCGGTAATGGCCCAGTTCTCCGCAATTTTGTCCCCCCTGCGGGCGTAGACCTCAACCACCTGCATCTCCGCCGGGCAGCGTCCGCCGGGCAGCCCCAGATAGCCGCCCACCGGGGTGTTGATGATGCTGGGCCAGCCGAAAAAGCAGCCGAAGTTCCCCTCAGCAAAGCGGGTGACATGCCCCACAAATTTTCTATCGCACAGCGTCCTGCGGAAATCCCTCTGTCCCTTTTCAAATTCGGAGATGGTGTAGGCGGCGCCCGTGGTGCCGTACCACAGCATGTCCTCCGCCCAGTAGGCGGACTCCCTGCCTTGGGGCGGCGCATCCCCTCTGGCATCCCAGGGGGCCGTCTCATTGCACATGTCGCCGATCAGCTGCAGCGTCGCCTTGCTCTCCGCCTCATCCGCATCCTCATACAAAAGGCCGTCGTGTTCCCGCGGGCCGGGATAGACGAAACAGGCGCCCTCCATTTTGGGAAGAGGATTGACCCCGGCCTGCGCCATAAAGCCGATCAAGTCCACAAAAATGCCGCTTGCCCTGATCTTTTCATGCTCTACATGGGCAAACTCCACATACCGCAGGGTAATCAGCTTGCCGGTGTGCCGGATGCCCAGAAAATCCCCGGTAAAGTTCCCCATGAAATTTCCCATGCTCATCACCCATATCTCTGAGGGGCAAAGCGCATTGTGGCCGGCAATAAAGATATCCTGCCGCCGCTGCATCCGGGAAAGCGCCTCCTTCAGCGGGACCCAGAACGCATCTGCCACCTCCGCCGCGCCGTGCAGGCTGCGGAAGGGGTAAGATCCCTTCCAATCATAGTTCTCTGCCGCATAACTGCTTAAAACACGGCCCGCCTCCTCCGGCGCGGCCTGCTCCATGGCATCAAAATACGCCAGTACGATCTGTTTCTCCCTCTGAAAATCTGCCACAACAACCTCCCCTCATGCAAGCAGGCTGATATTTTCCTCCGTTGTCCCATCAAAGAAATGGAACGCACTCGATTCCACCTGGACGGCGATGGCATCTCCCACAAAGAACTTTTCCGTGCAGTCAATCCGCGCGGTGCACTCACTGCCCGCCATGTCAAAGGTGATCCGCTGCTCAAGGCCCAAAACCTCCACGATTTTAACAGACGCCTCCCAGAGATGAGGCTGGGCAAGGTCCTTGGTAACAAAGAGGTGCTCCGGCCGGATCCCGGCGATCACGGTCTGTCCGGCCGCGCTCCGCATGCGGGGCGTGACGCGGCTCACAGGCAGCTGAAACCGGATCTCACCGCAGGCGCCGGTCATTGTCTCCCCGTCGTCCTCCAGGACGCAGGAGAAAAAGTTCATGGGCGGGGAGCCGATAAAGCCCGCAACGAAGACGTTTGCCGGGCGGTGGTAGACCTCCTCCGGCGTGCCGACCTGCTGGATCACGCCCTCGTTCATAACAACGATCCTGTCGCCCATAGTCATAGCCTCTGTCTGATCGTGGGTCACATAGATGACAGTGCGCGGAAGCTTTCTGTGCAGGTTTATGATTTCGCCTCTGGTTTGTACCCGCAGCTTGGCGTCCAGATTGCTCAGCGGCTCATCCATCAAAATCGCCTCTGTCTCCCGGGCCAG
>CAJFPI010000226.1 GCA_904398675.1 uncultured Oscillospiraceae bacterium | reverse complement strand
TCCCCCTCAGTTTCTTTGCCGGCATCGGCGGCGCCAGCAACGCAGGCGTGCTGGTGAAGGGCTCCAACTATCTGGAGACGCTGTCCCAGACAAAAATTGTGGTCTTTGACAAGACCGGCACCCTGACCCGGGGGGTATTCGAGGTCAGCGGCATCCACCACAGCGAGCTGGAAAACAAGCAGCTGCTGGAATACGCGGCCCTGGCGGAGAGCGCCTCCTCCCACCCCATCAGCAAGAGCCTGCAGAGGGCCTACGGCAGGGAGATCGACCGCAGCCGGGTCAGCGACATCCGGGAGGTCAGCGGCCAGGGCGTCATGGCCCGTGTGGACGGCGTGGAGGTGGCCGCAGGCAATGACAAGCTGATGGACAGCCTGGGGATTCCCTGCATCCCCTGCCACAGCGTGGGGACCATCATCCACATGGCCATTGACGGCAAATATGCAGGCCACATCGTTATCTCCGACGTGGTAAAGCCCCACGCCAAGGAGGCCATCCAGGCCCTGCGGTCCGCCGGTGTGCGAGAGACAGTCATGCTCACAGGGGATGCCGCCAAGGTGGCGGACCGGGTGGCGGCAGAGCTGGGAGTGGACCAGGTGTACAGCCAGCTGCTGCCCGCCGACAAGGTGGAGAAGGTGGAGGAGCTGCTGGGCGGAAAATCCGGCAAGGAAAAGCTGGCCTTTGTGGGCGACGGCATCAACGACGCGCCGGTGCTCCGCCGGGCGGACATCGGTATCGCCATGGGGGCCATGGGCTCCGATGCCGCTATAGAGGCCGCCGACGTGGTGCTCATGGACGACGACCCTATGAAGATCTCCAAGGCCATCAGGATCTCCCGCAAGTGCCTGCGGATCGTCTATGAGAACATTGTCTTTGCCATTGGCATCAAGCTGGCCTGCCTCATTCTGGTGGCCCTGGGCTTTGCCAATATGTGGCTGGCCATCTTCGCCGACGTGGGCGTGATGATCCTGGCGGTGCTCAACGCCATCCGCGCCTTGTTTGTAAAACGGCTTTAATCGTATTGCGGAGTAAAGTAAACATACAGAGCAGGCAGGCTGGACCGGGAAAAACGGTTTAGCCTGCCGCTTTGCGGTGAAAATCCGGGCGCACAGCGAAAGCTGTGCGCCCGGATTTTTGAATGCTGGGAAATGCCGCGCATTCCTGGCCCGCCCGGAAAGACAGATGCCGGCACATGGAATTTTGATTAGATATTGTCATGGAAGAGCGGGGACTTGCAAGACTATATCTATTCGTGATAGGCATAATGGAATATACAACATAAGTATTTGATATTTTTAAATATGTGCTTTATACTTGAAAAAGAAAACAAAAAGGACTTAAATATGCAAATAAAATCTTTTTCATCGCAATTTAAGCATAAAAATATTTTGAAAATAAAAGATGCAGATAAAGGAGGCGTACAATTGAAAGGGCGGGTATTCACAGCTGTTATTACACTATGCCTGCTGTTTGGTATGATGTTTCCGAAGGCAGCTGCTGCGGCTTTTTCGGATGTTCCAGCAGACAGCTGGTACACGGCAGCGGTGTCCTATGTCAGAGACAACGGACTGATGAACGGCACATCCGACACAGCCTTTTCCCCCGACGGCACGATGACCCGGGCCATGCTTGTGACGGCTCTGCACCGGGCGGCGGGAACACCGTCAGTGCCGATGCAGCCGTCGTATACGGATGTGCCGGCCGCCGCATGGTACAGTGATGCGGCAGCCTGGGCCGCTCTGGAGGGGCTGGCGGGGGGCTATGGCGACGGCCGATTCGGTCCGGACGATCCGGTGAGCCGGGAACAGGCCGCCGTGATCCTGTGGCGCTACGCAGGCCGGCCTCAGGCCCAGAGCGCCGGGGAGTTTACCGACGAGTCCGCCATTGCCTCCTGGGCTGCAGACGCAGTGGACTGGGCCTGGAGCAGCGGCGTCTTCAGCGGGAGAAATGGAGACGATTTTTCACCACAGGCCGGCGTTACCCGGGCGGAGGCGGCGGCTGCCCTCTGCCGCTGTCTCACCGGCGGACAGGAATACAGCGGGGCGTCGTCAAGCCGGGAGGTTCGCCATCCGTGATACGCCCCGGGTGGAGTGGACGAATGCTCCTGTGTGATAAACGGCTGCGAGAGGGCAGAACAGAAAAACCGGTGACGATAGAGCCGGCGCAATAGCGGGGAAGTCTGTCGAAGTGTGTAAGTGTGTGTGGCGGGAGATACTTAAAATTTAGGAGGAGCCACATATGAGACAGATGAGTGTTTTGCTGTTGACTGCCTTTCTGGCGAGCTTACTCTCCGGATGCGGCGCAGGCCAGCGGTTTGCAGAACCAACAGAGCGCCAGGAGACGAAACAGTCAGAAACGGAGAGCTATGACAAGCTGCAAAATGCAAGAAAAGAGGTGAAACTGCCGGAGGAGCCGGAGGAGGAGCCGGCGGACGATGAACTGGTTCCCGTGGAGGAGTATATCCCCACCATTTTTGTGGAGCTGAAG
>CAJFPI010000225.1 GCA_904398675.1 uncultured Oscillospiraceae bacterium | reverse complement strand
GTGCCGCTCGGCGGCGGTGAAGATCGTCAGCGGTGAGGAGACGTGTGTTTCCGTGGAGCCGGGGGACCTGCGGGGCCTTCTGGAAACCGCCCCCATCCGCCACGACCGCCTTCTGGAGGCCAAGGCCCCTGGCATCGTGACCGGCCTCGCCTGGACTCAGGCGGGCGGGGAGATCCTGTTTATCGAGTCCCTTTTGACAAAGGGCAGCGGCAAGACCATCATCACCGGCCAGCTGGGCGACGTGATGAAGGAGTCGGTGCAGATCGCCGTCAGCCTGGTGAAATCCATGTTCCCGGACAAGGCAGAGCTGTTTGAAAAGAACGACCTCCATGTCCATGTCCCGGCGGGGGCGGTGCCTAAAGACGGCCCGTCGGCGGGCATCACCCTCACCACCGCCCTGGCCTCCCTGGTGACAGGAATGCCGGTGGACGCGGAGTATGCCATGACCGGCGAGGTCTCCCTGCGGGGCGTGGTCATGCCCATCGGCGGCCTGCCGGAGAAACTGATGGCCGCCCAGCGGGCGGGGGTCAAGCGGGTTTTCATCCCGGAGGAAAATGTGGATGACCTGATGGATGTGGCGGAAGAGGTCAAGCAGGCCCTGGAGATCATCCCCGTCCACTATGTGGCAGAGGTTCTGGAACGGATCGGGATTGCAAAGCCCATTTCGGCGGCAGCGTGAGCGTTTCCTGCCGGCCGGCGCGAGGCGGGATCAAGTGAAAAAGAAAATCAGGAAGGGAGCGGTTTCAACCGCTCCCTTCTTGATTTCCGTGACAGCATTATGCGGGGCAGAAGGGAAGAGGGGCCACTGTTCCGGCCACAGGCTCCAAGGCCTTGTCAGCGGGAGGATTTTCCAGCCAATAACCGGTCCAAAACAGCGCCGATATCCCCATCTATGCAAATGGACCTCGACAGCAGCTCCTTTGGCACATAGGCGTCCCCCTGATTAATGCAGGCATAGACGGCGTTTTGGTTTTGCAGCGTCATCCTCCAGAAGGGGTATTTGATAATAACGGGGGTATTGCCGCCCACGCCCAGCTCCAGAAACAATACCCGCAGCCCTCTGTGGCGGCGGAGAAAATCCTCATATCGTCCGGCCGCGGCATACCAGTCCCTGTCCTGCACAAAGGTGTTGTCGACCCGCAGGTTCATGGTCATCGGCCGGCCGCATTTCGGACAGCGGGGGACCAGCGCGGAGGGGATCCGCATCTCTTTCTGCTCTGCCGCCATCCGCCGCACCATCTCTTCGTTGTCGTAGGTGGCCTGATGGCACGGTGCGGAGCACTGCCACAGGCCGTAGTCTCCCTGGGTGTAAAAAAGCCGTTTCTTGTCAAAGCCTGCCATTTGGAACTGATGGTCCACATTGGTGGTCAGGACAAAGTAATCGCGCCCGCTTATCAGCTGCAGCAGCTCCTCGTAGACGGGCTTTGGCGCCTTTTCATATCGGTTGATCAGGATCTGGCGGCTCCACCAGGCCCAATATTCCTCCAGCGTATCAAATGGATAGAAACCGCCGGAATACATGTCTTGAATGCCGTAATGGGACTGAAAATCGCTGAAATGCCGTGTAAACCGCTCCCCGGAATAGGTCAGTCCCGCTGCGGCGGAGAGGCCGGCTCCGGCGCCGATCACCACAGCATCCGCAGTGTGCAGGCTTTCCCGCAGCTGTTCAATCAGACTGGAGAAGTCTGCGGTAGATGTCTGCGTCAAGGTCTTTAAAAACATTGAAAATCACCCTTTTGATGGAAGCAGCTCTCTGATCCAGAAAATCTGTGACAGCCTTTACGGCAATCTCGGCCGCCGCCTGGTTTGGAAAGTGATACTCGCCGGTTGAGATGCAGCAGAAGGCCACGCTGCGCAGGCCGTGCTCCGCCGCCAGCTCCAGACAGGAGCGGTAGCAGCCGGCAAGCTCCGCGCGGTCCTGCTCTGTCACCCGGCTGCGGACAATGGGGCCTACGGTGTGGAGGACATACCTGGCCGGCAGGTTGTATCCCTTCGTCAGCTTTGCCCTGCCGTTAGGCTCGGGGTGCCCCTGCGCCTGCATGAGCCGCCAGCACTCCTCCCGGAGCTGCAGGCCGGCCGCGGAGTGGATGGCGTTGTCGATGCAGCTGTGACAGGGGACAAAGCACCCCAGCAGGGCGGAGTTGTCCGCGTCTACAATGGCGTCCGCCTGCAGCCGGGTGATGTCCCCCTGCCAGAGGACCAGCCGGGGATCCGAGGAGGCGGGCAGGCAGTCCCCGTCCACCACGCCCCGCTCTTCCCGCTCTGCGGATAAAAGGGCATCCTGCACCGCAAGAAACGCCGGGTCCAGCGGCATGGGCGGCCGGACATTCATCAGGCTGCGGAGCAGCTGCCGTTGTGATGCATCGTCTGGAGGGAAAGCGGCGGCCTGCTCCCGGTATTGGGGCATTTCCGCCAGCAATTTGCGGTTGAGATATTGAAGTTGGGCCGATCTGTTCATTTGCAGCATCTCTTTCCTGGTATTTGCCATTATTGTACGGCAGGATTTGATTTTCGTAAAGTACGCACAAAATTGTGCCATGGTTACCAAAAGGAAACGAAGCAGGCGCAGTGAACGGCAGCCATTCCATATGGAAACAGAAGACAGGCTGTTGAATTGTGTCAACAGCCTGTTTGGCAGCAAGACGGGCGAAATCCATGACCAAGCGCAGAGAGCATACGGATAGATGAAAGCCGGGGATTCGCAGGATGCGAATCCCCGGCAATTTGTTTCAGTGTGCGCACTTAGCGGATAGAGAGTGTCGTGCCGTCCAAGGTCACGGTTCTTCCCAGCATCTCAAATAACTGGGCAGGGGCCCAGGTGATGCCGGGAGCTGCGATGTAAGGGGCAGCGCCGTAGTCTGTGGGGGCAGTCATGCCCACTGCGCCGTCGATCTTAGTGACGCCCACAATCGTCTTTTCTCCGGTATGCAGCCGGACGCAGAAGGAATCGCTCTCTACTGTGACAAGGGAGCCGCTGCCGTTCCGGCCGGGGGTATAGGTCACCTCATAGCCGAGAGCCCGGGCCGCTGCCGCCACAGGGATCATGGCTGCGCCGTTTTCCACCCTGCCGGAAACGGGGAGCACCATATCTTCCTCTAAGACGATGGACAATTCCGTCCCGTCAGGAGGCAGATCGGCCTGACCGTTTCCACCGGCGTCAGGCAGGAGCATCAGATGGCTGGCATACGTCTTGCCGGGATAGGAGATTGCTACGACTTGATACCAGGCCATTATGTGATCGCCCACCTGGATATCGGCCGGATCGGCTGCGGCGCCATCGTAAGCGCTCACACCTGTGGAGGCATCTGCTGTGATCAGCAGCCCGCCGTTGTCGGAGGTGATGGTCAGGCTGCCGTCTGTATTCCGTGCAATCGCCTCGACCTCATGATACCGGGCAGTGCCCGCGTCCTGCGGAATATTGATCACCACCGCGCAGGCATTGGACTGGGGCGGCATGGAGCGTGTGGATACCGGGCTGTGGGATACGTAGACGGAATCGCCCGCTTTCAGATCGGCAGGGTCGGCGGCGGAGTGATTTCCGCTGTCAATCCATACAGTTTCAGGAAGGATGTTCATGATATATTCCCCCTGAAATGTGGAGGTCAGATAGAGACGGGTGACATTTCCGCTTTCATCACGCACGATTTCCTGGATCTGACCATAGTAGGAAACGCTGTCAGGAAGGGACGCATCCTGGGCCTGGCCGGCCGGCACCGGGGCGGACGGCCCTGACGCTGCAGCCGGCAGAGCCATGGCGCACAGCAGCGCACCGCTTACCAGCAGGGCGGATAGAATACGTTTCATGATCGATACTCCTTTTCATGTGAATGGACGGGGCAATTTCCCACTGCCAGTATGGACGTTATTCCAGTGCAAAAGTTCCCTCCGCTGCCAAATTTATAGCCGACAGCCAGGGGCGGGGGCTTTAAAGCAGCGGCGCCCCCTCCGTATCCAGCTCCTGATAGGTGCGGCAGATCAGAAAAGCAGCGACCACGAAGGTCAAGACGTCGGAAACCGGCATGGAGTACAGCACGCCGTCCAGCCCGAAGAACACCGGCAGAAGGAGGGCGAACCCCACGCCGAAAACCACCTCGCGGATCATGGACAGCGCCGTGGATTCTGCTGCCTTCCCCATGGCCTGCAGGAAGATGAAACAGGCCTTGTTGACACAGGCCAAGATCACCATGCACAGATAGACGCGGAAGGCCCGGACAGCAAATTCCGTATAATAAGCGCTCTCGTTGGACGCGCCGAAGATGGAGATGAGCTGCTGCGGGAACAGCTCCGCCAGGAGGAAGGCGATTATGCCTACCGCCGCCTCACCAAGCAGCAGCTTGGTAAAAAGCTCTTTGACGCGGCCCTTTTTCCCTGCCCCCATGTTGAATCCCACAACGGGGATGCAGCCGGCGGCCATGCCCACTACGACAGAGATCACGATCTGGAAGAATTTCATGACGATCCCCACCACCGCCATGGGGATCTGGGCGTACTGCGGCTGGCCGAAGATCTCGTCCATCGCGCCGTATTTCCGCAGCATGTTGTTGATGGCCGCCATGGCCGCCACCAGGGAGAGCTGAGAGAGAAGGCTGGTAATGCCCAGCAGCAGCGTCCTGCCGCAGACCTTTCTGTCCAGGCGGAAGTCCCGCTTTGAAGGCCTGACGGTTTTCATGTGCAGGAGATACCAGACGGCAAGAAACGCGGTGATCATCTGGCCGATGACGGTGGCCACCGCCGCGCCCATCATGCCCCAGCGAAGGGAAACGATGAAGATGGGGTCAAGGATCACGTTGGCGATGGCGCCGGCCAGGGTGGAGGCCATGGCGAATTTCGGACTTCCGTCCGCCCGGATCACCGGATTCATGGCCTGGCCGAACATGTAGAAGGGGATGCCCAGGGTGATATAAAAGAAATACTCCCTGGCGTATTGGAAGGTCTCCTCGTTGACAGTGCCGCCGAACATAGAGATGATCTGTGCCTGGAAAATCAGATAGACCGCTGTGACCAACAGGCTGCTGACAATGCTCATGATGACGGCGCTGCCCACGCTCTTTTTCGCCGTGCCGGTTTCTCCTTTGCCCAGGCTGATGCTGACGAACGCGCAGCAGCCGTCGCCGATCATCACCGCAATAGCCAGGGCCACCACAGTCAGCGGGAAGACGACGGTATTGGCGGCGTTGCCATAGGAGCCGAGATAGCTGGCGTTGGCGATAAAAATTTGATCTACAATATTATAGAGCGCCCCCACCAGAAGGGAAATGATGGAGGGAACGGCATACCGGCGCATCGATCTGCCGATGCGCTCCGTCCCCAAAAATTGATTGGAATGTTCCATGGGATACACTTTCCTCTGTTTCAGAATATAAAGCCTGTTTTTACTGTGCATCTGCACAGCAAAAAGCGTGCAGCATGACGTCGCTGGATTTACGCCATAGGCTACACGCTTTTTTATGAATTTTTCCAATGCGCCGGAGACGGGGAATGCAGGCGCGCGGCCCCGGCCCGGCAGCACCCTTCAGCAGAAGGGGAGGGCCAGCCCGGCGGGAGGAATTATTCTCACACTGTGCCGCCTCTCTTCCCAAAAAAACAACGTGCAGCCAGGCGCAACCGGAATTACGCATGAAAGCTACACGTTGTATGCTTATTATATAGGACCCCGCCGAAAAATTCAAAGGTGTTTTTCCACAAAAAATTTTTCTCCGCCGCTGTATCATCGCCATGCCTGGCTGCCGGAAGGGGCAGCATGACGAAATATTCTTGCTATCAGACGGCATCATATGCTATGATAGCCCTGCCGGAGAGGCACGAGAAAAGACATACTGCCGGAAACAGAGCGGCACCGCGAGGGGATGCCCCCGAGCCGGGCGGCCTTATTCCATCCCCCGGCCTCCCGGTGCCGCACCCACGGTATTTTGATATTTTGGAGGAGACCGCCATGCATCAGGAAGATCTGATCATTCGAAGAGAGACGCCCGCGGACTATGACGCCATTGAGGCGCTCACCCGGGAGGCGTTTTGGAACGTGTACCGCCCCGGCTGCACCGAGCACTATGTGCTCCATGTGCTGCGCGGCGACCCCGCCTTTGTGCCGGAGCTGGACCTGGTCCTGGAAAAGGACGGGCGGCCCATCGGCCACATCATGTATATGCGCGCTGTCCTTGCGGCCGACGACGGCCGGACCCTGCCGGTGATGACCTTCGGCCCCATCAGCATCCATCCGGACCTTCAGCGCCGGGGCTATGGAAAGCTGCTGCTGGAGAGATCCATGGAGGAGGCACGGGCTCTGGGAACGGGCGCCCTCTGCATTGAGGGCAATATCGCCTTTTACGGCAAATCCGGCTTTGTGGTGGCCGGAAACCGCGGCATCCGCTGCTTTGGGGAGCCGGAGGGGGAGATCTCACCCTATTTTCTGCTCAAGGAGCTGAAGGAGGGCTTTCTGGACGGCGTCACCGGCGTGTATCGCACGCCGGAGGGGTATTTTGTGGACGAGGAGAAGGCGGGGGCATTTGACAGGAAATTTCCGCCCAAGGCCAAGGAAAAACGCCCGGGACAGCTGTTTTGACCCTATCAATACGGCCAGCGGTATCCGCCGCTGGCCGTACTTTTATTTTGTCCGCCTGCCGCGGCCCGCAGGGCGCACAGACGGGGGAGAGTGGGGACCGGTTACAGCCGCAGCCCCCGGTACCGGTTCAGGCAGGCGAAGATCTCCTGCCGCCGGGGCCTTGCCAGGAAGGGGACGCTGGAGCGGCTTTCGCTCAGGGCCTCCAGTCCCTGCTCCTCCATGACCTTCTCCAGCGCGTCCACTACCTGGCGGAGATCCCGCTTTCCATCCAGCAGGTGCCGCTGGGCGTAGAGCAGGCACCAGCCCAGAGCGGCGGACTGCTCGCCGTCCGCCAGCTGCTCCACATACCGCAGGTCAACGGTCTCCCGGTTGATGGAGAACCCGTCCCGGCCCAGGGGTTTCAGCTTGACCCGATCGCCCTGGCGCAGCTCCGGGTCGGCCTTGGGGCAGCGCTGGAAACAGGGCGCCGCCGCCGGCGCCAGGGGCTCGTCGCGCAGGGGAAAGTGTGCCGCCTCGCCCTTGGCCAGGGCGGTGATGTCCCGGGGGACATACCGGTCCATCTGGATGATATGGTCGGCAATGTGGAAATAGGCCCCGGAGCTTCCCGCCACGATGACAGTGGAGACGCCGTGCCGGTCATAGAGCTCCCGGATCCGGTCGATAAAGGGGGTGATGGGCTCCATATCCCGGCGGATCACCCGCTGCATCAGCTCGTCCCGGATCATGAAGTTGGTGGCGCTGGTGTCCTCGTCCATCAGCAGCAGGGACGTCCCGGCCTCCATGGCCTCCACCACGTTTGCCGCCTGGGAGGTGCTGCCGCTGGCGTCCTCGGTGGAGAAGGAGCGGGTGTCCTTCCCGTTGGGCAGGTCGTTGATAAACAGGGAGATGTCGGTTTTTTGAATGCTCCGGCCGTCCTCCGCCCGGATCTTCACAGCGGTGTCGTCAGTGACCACATATTCCCGGCCGTCGCCGGCGATGTGGGGGTAGACGCCCAGCTCCAGGGCCTTGAGCAGGGTGGATTTCCCGTGGTAGCCGCCGCCCACGATGAGGGTGATCCCCCTGGGGATGCCCATGCCCCGGACCAGTCCCCGGTGGGGCAGCTCCAGCGTCACTGCCAGCTCCGGCGGCGCCTGAAAGGCCACCGCCCCCTTCATAGGCCGGGAGGAGACGCCGCTCTCCCGGGGGAGGATGCTGCCGTCGGCCACAAAGGCGCACAGCCCCAGCCGGGGCAGGGCCTCGCGGATGGCCTTCTGGTCCTCCGCCAGATCGGCCACAGCCTGGAGCCGCCTGGCGTCCAGGTTGGCGCAGATCAGCGACGCCTTGACGCATCGGGGCAGGTCGTCAAAGAGGATTTTCTCCAGCTCCCGGGCGTTGATGGTCCGCCCGTTGGCGGGAAATCCCACCTCCAGCCGCAGCAGCAGGTCGCCGGTTTTAGGGTCCAGGGAGCAGGCGGTGCGCTCCAGCACCTCCTGGCCGCAGCGGCTCAGGGAGATCAGACCGCTGTGGCCGGAACCCCGGGCCTGGAAGGAGACCTGGGCCGCCTGGCGTCCGAACTGCCGCGTCAGCTCGTCCTGCAGGGCGATGCGCTGGCAGGGCAGGCGGTACAGCGCCGGCGGGAAGGCGGCCGTCCGCCCCGCCACATGGACGCTGAGTTTGGAGGGGGCGGCGAAGGGGTCCCCCTGGACGTGGTCGATGGACAGCACATAGCCGGGAAACTGGTAGGCGCCCCTGGTGTCCTTATAGGCCGGATAGCCGCGCCGGTCGATCCGGGAAAGCAGGCTTTTCAAATCAGCAGATGTCTGCATCGGTATTTACACTTCCTTCTCTTGGATTGAGCGATTTTGCCGCGCCGCCGGGAGCTCCAGCGCCCCGGTTTTCGGGGCGGCGCGGCTTGATACAGATCCAGTATAGCCGAAAAAGCACTGCGGCACAAGGGGAACAAAGCGGGGAGTGGACAAAGAGCCGGGGCCGTGCTATGCTGTTCTTGGCCCGGCGCCTCTGGGGCGGCTGGATGGGGAGGAGGGGTTCCTTGATGCGGGTTTTGGTTTCAGATGATTTTGATTTGCGGAAGATTGCGGACAGCGGGCAGTGTTTCCGGGCCAGGGAGCTTGCGGACGGCATGTTCCGGTTTATCACCGGGGACAGCGTTCTGTACATCAGGCCGTGCGCCCCGCAGCTTTTTGATGTCAGCTGCACGGCTGCGGCATGGGAGACGGTGTGGCTTCCGTATTTCGATCTCAGCCGGAGCTATGGGGAGATCGCCCGCTCCATCCCCGCCTCGGACCCCTATCTGCGGCAGGCCGCAGAGGAGGGGAGAGGGATCCGGGTCCTCCGGCAGGATCCCTGGGAGGTCCTCATCACCTTCATTATCTCCCAGCGAAAGAGCATCCCCGCCATCAAGGCCGCGGTGGAGCTGCTTTCAGAAAAGTACGGCCGCCCGGTGGTCACGCCCTATGAGACACTGTACACATTTCCCGCGCCCCGGCAGCTGGCGCAGGCGGAAGAAGGGGCGCTGACGGCGTGCAAGCTGGGCTATCGCGTGTCCTATATCCAGGACGCGGCGGAGAAAGTGGCGTCGGGAGAGCTGGACTTGGAGAGACTGCGGGAGTTTCCGGATGCAGAGCTGTTCGAGAGGCTGAAAACGGTCCGCGGCGTGGGGGACAAGGTGGCCAGCTGCATCGGCCTCTTCGCATACGGCAGGACAGCCGCCGTGCCGGTGGACACCTGGATCAGAAAGGTGATCGAGGTGGAATACGGCGGGAGGAATCCCTTCCCCGCCTACGGGGAAAACGCCGGGATCATGCAGCAGTACGCTTTTTTTCATGCCCTGTCCCACAAGGATCGTTTTGCGCCGGGCAGAGCCGCCGCGGGGCGGTTCAGCGTCCGGTACACCTGATTTGAAGGAGATGACCGCTGGAAACAGCGCAGCGGCAAAACGGAAAACCAGAAAAGGCGCACCCAAAGCGATCAATTCAAGCTTGGGGTGCGCCTTTATTCCTGGCAGATCTGCCGCTAATTTTCCGCCGCCCTGTTGACGCAGGCGATGGCGTTCAGGCTCCTGGGATAGCCGATATAGGGCAGACACTGGGACACCACCCGAATCAGGAAGTCCTTGTCGTTGCCCATGTTCATGTTGCCCTTGGCATGGCTGGTGAGCTGGGGCTCACAGCCGCCCTGGGCCGCCAGGAAACAGAAGGTGATCATCTCCCGCTGGGCCAGGGTGAGCCCGGTGCGGGTGTAGTAGTCGCCAAAGCAGTTGGCCGCCAGCCAGCGGTTGATGTGGCCGTCCTTCCACCGCTCCAGCATCTGGGGACCGAACATTTCCGCCTGGGTCTGGGCGCCCCGCTCCAGCCGGTCCTCCATGGTGGTGGTGGCCTGTCCCTCCAGAGGCAGTTTCACGCCCCGGGCCTCCAGCACCTTGTTGGTGATGTCCAAAAAGGGCAGCACCCGGCCGATTCCCAGGTAGTCCACTGCCTGGTAGACGATTTCCTTGACCATCACCGGCGTCACCCCGGCGTCCAGCGACTGCGGCAGCAGCTGGCGGAAGGCCTCCGTCCCCTGGCAGCCCAGCAGCGTGGCCAGGATGGCCATATGGCGGGTGATCTCGTCAAGGCCCTGTCCGGGCTCGTTCACAACTTCATCAAAGGCAAACTGTTCAAACCGCTCCGCAAATTCCGGGTCTGTCTCCCGATAGCTCTTCATAAGTATGCACTCCTTTTCTGCTGGCTTTTCTGAAATTCCGCTGTGGTCCCGCTGATTTTTACCGGATCTGGCTTACAGGGCTGCGTATGCCGCGTCGTCCACCGGCTCCAGCCACTCGTTTCCGGTCTCCTCTCCGGGTACCTCCACGGCAATGTGGCTGAACCAGCTGTCCGCCTTGGCCCCGTGCCAGTGCTTCACCTCCGGGGGGATGACGATGACGGTGCCGGGGGTC
>CAJFPI010000224.1 GCA_904398675.1 uncultured Oscillospiraceae bacterium | reverse complement strand
TTGAGGGGTTGCGTTTTTCACATCATGGATGAGAACCGCGCGCTCCCAAAGCAAGCGCGCTACCAACTGCGCTACACCCGGATATGAAATTTTCCAATTGTGGTCAAACATGTGGTCAAGGTCATTTTTTGACCAGTGACAAGCAAGTAGGAAAGTGCTGTCAAGTCTACTGCCCCAAGGCTTTCCGGGGTTTCCGAGGACGGAGACTCGAACCCGAGCCTCACGCTCCCAAATCACGTGCGCTACCAACTGCGCTACACCCGGTTATGAAATTTTCCAACTGTGGTCAAATATGGGGTCAGCGCTGGATTTTGACCTCTGTATCTGCTAAAAATGTTCCCGGTTCCAGTAGTGTTCCGGCAGGTCACGAAGTTGCAGGGTTTCCATCATGGATGCCGCTTGTGCGCCCTCCCAAAGCCAACCTGCTACAACCCATCAATTCTTTACACAATGTAAATAAGAACGATAAGGATACAGCGCTAATTATTATACCACAAGCATTCCGTAAAAGCAAGATTTACCTGAAGGTCTGCAAAAAGCAGCGGGACAGAGCTGTGCTGCTCCATCCCGCTGTGTTTACTGTTCAGCGGCCTCTTGGCGGCATACCTTAATGGCCGCCAGCGTCAGGCCAAAGACAAACCAGAAGACAAACATGATCCGAGGATAGGTCCAGAGATAGTCTGCCAGGCCGCAGACCATAGCCCCTAAAATTGCCGAAATACCGCCGATAGCCAGGTGGCGCGCCGCCTGGTCAGAGGTGTGCTTGACCGCCCGGGCGGAGGATTTCATCGTCCACAGAACGGAGGCAACAAAGGAACCGACGCCCAAGAGACCCGTTTCCGCCCAAATCTGCAGCAGGGTGTTGTGGGCGTGGACAAAAGGTGAGGTGCCCTGGTAAAATGCCTGTAGCCGGACAGACTGCCGGACTGCGTCAGCGCCTAATCCCGCACCGGTAATAGGCTGATGCTGCAGCAAATTGATGACCGCCTCGTACTGAGGGATCCGGCTGCTGATCGAGGTGTCCTTTGTATTGGTGATAGTCAAAATGCGGTTGAAAATGGAGTCCGGCAAGAGGGGAACGGCCACAATGCAGACAGCGATCCCCAGGGGGATCAGTTTCCGGTTCCACAGGAATACATAGATAAACGCCGCCACTGCAAGCCCAACCCAGCTGGCCCGGGAGTAGGTCACGCCGATGCACACCGCGCCGGCACAGAAGACGACACAGGCGGCCGCCTTCCAGTACCAGCGGCGGGAGACGAAGATCAGCGCCACCACAATAGGCAGACCCAGCATCAAAAGCTCGCCGAATGCGTTGGGGTTTTCGAAATAGGAGTAGACCCGCCCAGGCATGTCAGCGTTGACATTGGTATCCACGAAGGTGGGATTGACCTCCACGCCGATCACCAGCCACTGGTACAAGCCGTATAGGGAGGAAACGAAAAGGCCGAGGGCAAACCCGCCTGCCAGCCGCAGCAGCTGGGCGCTGTTTCGAACGGCGTTGACCAGGGTCAGGACTACCAAAAAGCAGGCAAAATAGTAAACCAGATACCGTCCTGAGAGATCCGGGTAATCCGACAGGGGGACGGATACCACCGCGGCAAAAAAGAAAAACAGAAGATAGGGGCCAAAGTCCCGGACGGACAGACGGACCGCCCGGTCATTCATGCCGCCAAGGAAGATCAGAACCAGAACAAAGGCAAACAGCAGGACGCTGTATCCGTTGTTCCAATACTGATAGGGGATGCAGAGGATAAGCGCCATAAACCACCCGGCGGCAAGGAAGGCCTCCTTGCCGATTTCAAAGGCCAGAGTGGCAAAAAAACTGTCGTCAAAGGGGCGGCGCAGGAGCTTGTAGATGGCCTGCAGCAGCCGCAGAGGCAGGTTCAGAACCCAGTCCGCCCCGCGGCAGAGGAGGCTGTCCGGCCAGGAGACAGAGATGCGGCCCTCGTCATAAAAGAGGTGGACGAAAAAGCTCCTCTCCCATTTATCCCCCAGCCACCGGTAAAACCGGCCAAGAATCCGGCTGAGGGCGCTGGCCTGGTAGGTCCCGGAGAGCCACGCCCAGAAACGGGTGAGCAGGTGCCAGAGAAAACTGCTTTCGAGATAGGACATAGGGAATACCTCACGATTTGCTGCGGTTTTTGATGCGATAAAGCAGAGTGAGCAGCCAGAAATGGCGGCCGCGGATCAGGTCCGCCACGATCTGCTTGTTGCGGCCTAGGCCGGTGGGGGAGACGGCGGCAATGGCCTGCCGCATCTCCGGCAGCTGGGTGTAGGCCTCCACCTTCTGCCGCTTTTCCTTCCAGGACGCGCTGTTCCCGGGGGCATACTCATTGGCCACCGCGATCAGAAGGCCGGCCCAGTTGGAGTTCTCCCGCCAGCGGGGGCTGTGGCGGTTGAGGTCATAGCGCTTGACCAGGGCCTCCTTACGCTCCATAAAGCGGTGGAAGACCTCCATGTAGTCCGCCATATACTTGTGGGTGGCGGAGGCGTCGTTCCAATAGTAGTTATAGAGGGGCTGATCCACGATCACCAGCCGGCGGGCATAGCAGAAGTATTCCAGCAGGAACAGCTCGTCCTCCAGATAGGCCCCCTCAAACGTGATGTGATTGTCAGCAATGATGGAGCGAAGATAGAGGAACCGCCAGATAAAGCCGTTGAGCACCGGCTGGCTGAGCCGATCCCCCAGAAGACGGTCCACAATGCCGGTGGTGACCTTCTCCGGGCCGTAGCTGCCGCCGGGGAGGGCGGGAGCCTCCGGGGTGCGCTGGCCGTCAGCCGTTACATTGTAGTGGCCGCAGCCGGCGGCGTCGGCGTGCCCTGTTTCCAGAGCATGGAGCAGCAGCTCCAGGGCGTTGGGCTCCAGCCAGTCGTCGCTGTCCACAAAGGCGATGTAGGTCCCCTCCGCCTTCTCGAGCCCGAGATTTCTCGCGGAGCTGACGCCGCCGTTTTCCTTGTGGAACACCCGGACCCGGTCGTCCTCCGCGGCGATGGCGTCGCACAGCGCGCCGCTCTCATCCGGGGAGCCGTCCTCGATCAAAAGCAGCTCCAGGTCGGAATAGGTCTGCTGGAGAATGCTGTCGGTGCATTTGCGGAGAAAGGACTCCGCCCGGTAGACGGGAACAATAACAGAAATGGTAGGCATGGTGACCCTCCAGTAGCATCTCTTTTTATATATTGGAAGGAAACGGGCCGCTGCGCGGCAAACGGCGGGCAGCCCGCAGGATAACTTTCCATGATGATTATACCCGGGCAGGGAACAGATGTCAACTGTCCCGGTCTGCTGCCTCCCTGTCCGCCGCCAGCTCCGCCTTTGCCTCGGCCAGCAGCGCACGGTCCTGCTTGGTGGTGAGGAAATCCGCCTCCCGGAAGATATCCGGGCGCAGGCGCAGCGTCCGGATGACGGACTGCTTGCGCCGCCAGCGGCGGACCTTCTCGTGGTCCCCGGACAGCAGCACCGCCGGGACCTCCCGCCCGTGCCAGGAGGCGGGGCGACTGTACTGGGGATACTCCAAAAGGCCGTTCCAGTGGCTCTCCTCCTCAAAGCACTCCGGGTCCGGCAGCACCCCGGGCACCATGCGGCACACCGCGTCCGCCACTGCCATGGCGGGGATCTCCCCGCCGGTGAGGACAAAGTCCCCCAGGGAGATCTCCTCGTCCACACACTCGTCCAGAAACCGCTGGTCCACCCCTTCGTAGTGGCCGCAGACCAGAATCAAATGGTCATAGTCCCGCAGCAGCTGGCGGGCCTTCTCCTGATTGAAGACGGCGCCGCAGGGGGAGAGGAAAATGGTGCGGGTGCGGGGTGCGGGGTAGGTCTCCTGGATATGCTGCCAGCAGCGGAAGAGGGGGTCCGCCTGCATCACGGCCCCCCGGCCGCCGCCGTAGGGGTAGTCGTCCACCTGTTTCTGCTTGTTGGTGGTGAAGTCCCGGATCTGGTGGGCGTCCACCCGGATGAACCCCCGCTCCTGGGCCCGGCCCAGGATGGATTCGTTCATCATATCCCCCACCGTCTCCGGGAAGAGGGTCATAATATCGATCTCATAGCGGGCCATTTACAAAAGTCCCTCCCACACATGGATTTGGATGGTCTCTTTTTCCAGATTGATCTCCTGGATAAAGGCGGGGACAGCGGGGACCATGAACTCCTTCTCCCCGCGGATCACATACACGTCGTGGGCCGGATAGGGGAGGACCTGCATAAGCGTCCCCAGGGCCGCGCCGCTCTCTGCGTCCATCGCGGAGAGGCCGATCAGCTCTGCGGGGAAGTAGACGCCGTCCGGCAGCCGAACGTCTTCCCGGCGGATGGAGACGGCCTTGCCCTTGAAACGAAGGGCGGCGTCCAGGTCCGTGACAGATGGGAAGGTCACCAGGAGGCAGTCCTTGTGGACCCGGGCGGAGGCCACGGGATAGGCGCTGCCGTCGATATACAGCGTTTTGACGGGCCGCAGCAGCGCGGGTTCCACATCCCGCACCGCCAGTTTCATCTCCCCGCGGACACCGTGGGTGTTGACGATGGTTCCAATTTCGATATAGTCCGGTCGCATAGGCAACTCCTTTCCTTAAATCAGAGGGTGGAGATTTGCTGCCCGGATCGAAGGGCAGCGCACTGACGCAGTGTTTTGGGGAAGGAACGGAGGAACAGGATAGAGGTTGTAGTGGCCGCCACCACGTCGGCAATGGGCTCGGCGAAGAAGGTCTGCTCCGCACCGAAGAAAAAGGGCAGGGCCAAAAGGCCGATAAAGAATACCGTCTTGCGGAAGAGGGAACAGAACAGCGCCAGGCGGACCCGGCCCATGGCGGTCAGCTCGTCCACCAGGGGATATTGAATGGCCAGGGGGATGATCATGCAGGTGAACATCTTGATATACCGCACTGACCGGACAATCGTATTGGCGTCGGCAGTGAAGAGACGGCAGAAGAGGGGGGAAACAGTGTGGGTCACCAGCAGCATGAGCGCACAGAATACCACGCACAGCCCCACGATGATCTTCATGGCGGATTTGATCCGCCCGGGCTGGGCGGCGCCGTAGTTAAAGCTGACGACCGGCTGGGTCCCCAGGGTCAGGCCGCCCATGGGCATGGTGATCAGCAGCATGTAGCTCTGGACAATGGTGGCGCAGGCCACCAGCGTATCCCCCAGGGCCGCGCCGCCGTAATGCTGGAGCACCGTGTTGAGGACGATGAGGAGGATGCTGTCCGTGGCGATGATGAGAAAAGGGGAGAGGCCGAAGGAGAGGACCCGGCGGACGATTTTCCAGGAAAAGCCCCCGAAAGAGAGGCGGACCGGCATTTTTTTGCTGCGCAGGCTCAGGAGCACAAAGGCGCAGGAGGCCATCTGGGAGAGGACGGTGGCAATGGCTGCGCCCGCTACATCCATATGAAAAAGAAAGATGAAGATCGGGTCCAGCACAATGTTCAGCACGGCTCCCAGCACCACTGTGGCCATCCCCAGGCCGGAAAAGCCCTGGCAGATGAGAAAGCTGTTCATCCCCGTGGACAGCAGGGCGAAAAAGGTGCCTGCCGTATAGATGGTCATATAGGTGTTGGCATAGGGAAAGGTGTCCGCGCTGGCGCCAAACCACATCAGCAGCTGGTCCTTGGTGAGGAGAAAGACCAGCGTCAATCCCAGGGAGAGGACCACCAGCATCAGAAAGCAGGTGTTCAGGATCTTTTGCGCCTTGGCTTTATCCCCCTGGCCCATCTGCATGGCCATAATGGGGGAGCCGCCCAGGCCCACCAGCGTGGCAAAGGAGGAGAGCAGGGTGACGATAGGGCCGCAGACGCCAACCCCTGCCAGGGCGGTTGTGCCGATTTCGGCGATGTTTCCGATATAGATGCGGTCTACAATGCTGTAGAGCACGCTGACCAGCTGGGCCAGCATGGTAGGGATGGCCAGCCGGAGGACCAGCGGGAAAATCGGGTCGTTTCCAAGGTTGTTGGCGCGGGCTTTCATGTGCTCTCCTCCTGTCGGGATCAAGACCGTGGATTGTACGGATGCCGGGAAACCGGGCTGTAGCCCCGATAGTATACCGCGTTTTAACAGCGCCGTAAAGGGGGAAAAGCCACAACTTTTCAAGAAATTTTGCACCTGCAGGCGTACAAAACAGAATTTTAGCACTCTCTATAGTAGAGTGCTAAAATTCACAGTTTGGTCATAAAATCTGCTAGGATTGTTCATAATCCGGGGGTATACTAAAGTCAAGAAATGAGAGAGAGGGCAGGCTCCAGAGAGAGCGGCCCTCCGCATTCCGAAATCTGTATGATAGAAAGGAAAATGAACGATGTTTGGTATGATTCCGTTTGAGCGTCATGAAAATAACCTGTTTGACATGTTTGACAACTTTGAGCGCAGTTTCTTTGGTTCCAGCAGCCCCTCCACCTTCCGCACCGATATCCGGGACGAGGGCGACAGGTTCGTGCTGGAGGCCGAGCTGCCCGGGTTCCGCAAGGAGGACATCAAGCTTGACCTGAAGGACAACATCCTGACTGTCTCCGCCCAGCACAATGAGACCAGCGAGGAGAAGGACAAGAAGGGCAACTATATCCGCCGTGAGCGCCGGTACGGCTCCTTCAGCCGCAGCTTTGACGTGTCCAACATTCAGGAGAGCGGCATCACCGCCTCCTATAAGGACGGCGTCCTGGAGCTGCAGCTGCCCAAGCAGCAGCCTACCGTGCCTGCCGCACGGCAGATCGAGATCCAGTAACCAGGCAGACAGAGCAGCCCGCCGCAAATCGCGGCGGGCTGCTTTTTTATATCAGCAGCTGTCCCGGCATGTCTTTTCTGTTCGGCGGGAGCAGCTAAGCGCATGAAAGCGCCCGCCACATTTTGGCGGGCGCTCTCGCTCTTACTGTGTGAGAAAGAGAATGCAATCTATGGCATTACGCCATCAGATAAGCATACTTGCTGAGAACGGTGCAGATCAGCACCTCGATGTCGGCGGGCAGATCGTTGGCGCCGCTGAGGTCGGCCTCAAAGACCTTGCCGTCCAGCCGGACCAGGACCTTCTGGCCGCCCAGGGGCAGGAACCCGCTGTTCTCCGTGCTCTCGTCGAAACCGGCCCGGTCATGGAACAGAGTGAACTTATCCTTGTAGGGGCGGCTGTCATAGGGACAGAAGGCAGCGCAGTTGCCGCACTCGTTGCACATCCGATCCACATGGAGGATCTGGGTGCGCCCATCAGGCATCTGGATGGTGACGTTGGCACGGTTGGGGCAGACGTCCACGCAGCACTCGCACACCACGTTGCAGGTGAGGCAGCGGTCGCCCTCGCACTTGGCGCTCTCGCAGAGGATGCCCTTCTTGGCGGCAGCCTCGTCGCGGGTAGGAGTCGCCGCCTTGGGGATCCGGACCTCGTGGGCGCTGCCGATGACGGCCTCGGCAAAGGCGGAGGCGTCGGCAATGCCCTCCACCACAGTGGCGGGGCCCCGGAGGGCGTCGCCGGCGGTGTAGACGCCGGAGAGGTTGGTCTCAAAGGAGGGGCGGCCCTTCTCGTTGACCTTCACGCCGTAGGAGGCCAGCATGTCGCTGTCCACCTTCTCGCCCACGGCGGAAATCACCGTGTCGCAGTCGATGGTAACGGTCTCATCGGTCTCCACAGGGCTGCGGCGGCCGGAGGCGTCGGGCTCGCCAAGAACCATCTTCTTGCACAGGAGCTTGCCGTCCTTCTGCTCCACGGGGCTTACCAGCTCCAGGAAGTTGACGCCGTCGGCAATGGCCAGCTCCAGCTCCTCGGCGTCGGCGGGCATGTACTTTTTGGTGCGGCGGTAGACCAGCGTGCTGCTCTTGGCGCCGGCGCGCAGGGCCAGACGGGCGGCGTCCATGGCGGTGTTGCCGCCGCCGATGACGGCCACATGGCCCAGCTCCTCCACCTTGCCGCTCTTCACATCCCGCATCCACTGAATCACGGGCTTGACGTTGCCGGAGATATCCAGACGGCCGGCCTTCCAGGCGCCGATGGCGAAGAGGATGTGGGTGTAGCCGGACTTCTTCAGATCATCCACAGAGGGGGCGGGGGTGTTGAGCTTGACCTCCACGCCCATCTTCCGCATGATGGAGGCGTCCTTCTCGATGGCCTCGTCGCTGATGCGGAAGGAGGGGATCACATGGCGGACGATGCCGCCCAGAGCGGCCTCCCGCTCAAAGAGGGTGGTGGGAATGCCGGCGCGGGCGCAGAAGTAGGCCGCCGCCATGCCGGTGGGGCCGCCGCCGATGATGGCTACCTTCTTGCCGTCATAGACCGGGGTGGGGGTCTGCAGCTTGGCCATGAGCTTGTCATAGCCCCGCTCCGCGGCTACCAGCTTGGTGGCGCGGATCTGGACAGAGCGGTCGTAGAAGTTGCGGGTACACTTGTCCATGCAGTGATGGGCGCAGATGGTGCCGGTGATGAAGGGCAGGGGGTTCTTCTCCAGAATGACCTTCAGCGCGGCGCCGTATTTCTTCTGACGGCACAGCTCGATATATTCGGGGATATCCTGACCGATGGGGCAGCCGCCCTTGCAGGGAGCGGTAAAGCAGTCGATCAGAGGAACCTTGCTGTAGAGCTTGCGGCGGGGAAGAGGCTTGATGGCCTTCACATGGTGCTTGTCGCTGCGGATGGCCACGGCCAGGGCGTCCACCTTCTCGATGTCCACACGGGTGAAGGGCTCGAAGGGCAGCATCTCCAGTTTCTCCGCGATCTGCTTGAACCGCTGATACCCGCCGGGCTTGAGCTCGGTGGTGGCCATGGTGATGGGCCAGATATTGCAGGCAAAGAGGCGGTCGATGTTGAAGAAGTCAGCGCCGCCGGAGTAGCTCAGGCGCAGCCGCCCGTCGAACTCCTTGCTGATCCGGCGGGCCATCTCGATGGTCAGCGGGAAGAGGCTCTTGCCGGCCATATACATCTCTTCGCTGGGCAGCTCCCCGTTTTTCACATCCACCGGGAAGGTGTTGGAGAGCTTGAGGCCGAACTCCAGCCCGTTGTCCCCAGCCAGTTTCAGCAGGCGGCGGAACATGGGGATAGCGTCGGCATACTGCAGGTCCTCCTTGAAGTGGATCTCGCCGAAAGCCACATAGTCATAGCCCATGCCGTCCAGAATCTCCCGGGCGCTCTCGTAGCCCAGGATGGTGGGGTTGCACTTGACAAAGGTGTGCAGGTGTTTCTCTGTAATGAGATAAGAGGCGATGCGCTCGATCTCATCCGGCGGGCAGCCGTGGAGGGTGGAGACGGTGACGCTGTCGGAGATGCAGGCGGGGATGGTATCGATGTAGTCGCTCTCCTGGGGGAACATCTCCTTGAGCACCCGGATGCACTCCTGGAAGATGGGCTCCTTGGAGGCGTCCTTCATGCCGTTTAAGTACTTGTCGATCTTCTCGCCCTTGATGCCCTCAAGGTCATAGCCAACGGACATGTTGAAAATAAAGCCGTTGGGATCACCCAGGCCGTAGACCTTGGCCATGATCTTGCAGGCGCACCATGCCTTCACATACTCCTCATAGGCCTGGGGAACATACAGCTCCGTGCTCCACTCGCAGTTGTAGCACTCGTCCTCCGCCAGGATGCAGGGGCGATTGATGCAGGCGGCCAAATCCGCGCCGTCCATCTTCTGCACGGTCTTCAGCTCGAAGAACCGGGCGCCGCCGAAGTAGGAGGCGATGATGTTCTGGGCCAGCTGGGTGTTGGGGCCGGCCGCGGGGCCGAAGGGGGTCTCGATGGTCTCACCGCCGAAGATGGGCAGCTTTTTCTCACCGGCGATATAGGGCCGACGCACGCCAAACACGGAGCCGTCCCGCTGATACTCGGTGGTAATCCAGGTCATCAATTCCCGAAACGGAATGGGAATCATCAGTTCACTCATAGGTATTCCTCCAAATCTCAATTCTCAAACACGCTGGCGGAATCCTTCCGCCTTTCCTGATGCCGCTTTGTAAGGGATGCCGCCCGCACAGGGGGCGGGGGGAGAGGGGGGCGAATCCCCCCTCTGCGTGTCAATCAATACTCGCGATGGTTCAGCTCGCCCCAGAACTTCTTGCTGACTTCCAGGATGCGGGCGTTCTCGGCCTCCTCGTCGATGCCTACCAGCTCGCGGTCCTTCATGAGGAGCTTGCCGTTGCAGATGGTGGTCTGGCACTGGCGGCCGGTCATGCCGAAGATCATGTGACCGTCGATGTTCTCGTCGGAGAAGGGGGTGAAGGGCTTGTAGTCCATCACGATGACGTCGGCCGCGGCGCCCGGAGCCAGCTTGCCCAGAGGCACGCCGAAGTACTTCTCGCCGATGATGGGGTTATTCTTGAAGAGCATGTCGGTGACCTCGCACCAGCCCACGTTGGGCATGCAGACGTTGCTCCGCTGGGAGCAGAGAGCCACCTTCAGGCTTTCCAGCATGTCGTTGGTATAGGCGTCGGTGCCCATGCCCACCAGGATGCCCCGCTTGTAGAGCTGCAGCACCGGAGAGATGCCCACGGCGTTGCTCATGTTGCTCTCGGGGTTGTTGACACACATGGTGCCGGTCTCCTTGATAATCTCCATCTCGGCGGTGTTCACGTGGATGCAGTGGCCCAGAATGGTCATGGGTCCCAGGATCCCGTGGTCCTGCAGGCGCTGGACGGGACGGCGGCCGTAGTTCTGCAGGCTGTCGTACACGTCGTTCATGCCCTCAGAGACATGGATATGGAAACCGGTGCGGCCGTTGTTAGCCTCCACCATCCGGTCGAAGGTCTTGTCGGAGATGGTGAACAGGGCGTGGCCGCCGAACATGGCCTTCAGCATGTCGCTGGGGTTCTTCTCGCAGTAGGTAATGAAGTCGGCATTCTCCTGCACGGCCTGGAGGCTCTTCTCCTCGCCGTCGCGGTCACTGACCTCATAGCACAGGCAGGAGCGGATGCCGAACTTCTTGGCGCTGTCCGCGATCTGCATCAGAGAGCCGGGGATCTCGCAGAAGGAGGCATGGTGGTCAAAAATGGTGGTGACGCCCTGCTTGATGCAGTCCATGTACAGCGCGTCGGCGCTGGCGCGGGTACCCTCCAGGGTCAGATGACGGTCCATGTACCACCACTGGCCGTCCAGGACCTCATAGAAATTGGTGGGGTTATGTCCCGCAATGGAGAGGCCGCGGGCCAGAGCGGAGTAGATGTGGGTGTGGGCGTTGACAAGACCGGGCATAATAACGCCGCCCTTGGCGTCCACAAACTCAGCCTTCGGGTACTTCGCCTTCAGATCGGCGGTCTTGCCGACCTCCAGAATCTTGGTGCCGTCGATGACAACGCCGCCGTCAGGGAGATAGGGCAGGGCGCTGTCGCGGGTAATCAGTTTTCCGTTTGCCAGAATGTACATACTTACGCTCCTCCAGTCACTTCAATAATTTCCTCTTCTTCTATACAGTTCCATTGTTGTTTCATAACAAAAAATGTATCAAATCTCCACAGAGATTTGATACACTCAAGCGAAACGCCGAGTGATAGTTGCAGCCCGTGCGCGCAGCACTTCGTTACAGCTACCAATCTTAGATTGTATCTTTATTATAGGGCTGTCCGCCGGAAAATGCAACGCTAAAAGGCAAAGAATTTGTCTGATAACCTTACAAAATTTGAGGGACAAATTTGTGTAGACTGCTAAAACGAGGAGGAAAGACAGGGGGAGAAGCGTGCGTTTTGCTGAAAAATACTTGGTTTTGGATGGATTTCCGCCGTTTAAGGAAGGATATCCACCGAATTTACACTGAGATCGGGGAGAAAAGAGAAAAGCCCCGTCCCTGCCGCAAAGGGCAGGGACGGGGACAGAGGGAACAATCAATCCAATTCCAGCGCGCCGGTGTAGAGCTGGGAGTAGGTCCCCTTCAGGGCCAGCAGCTCCTCATGGGTGCCGCGCTCGATAATCCGGCCGTGGTCCAGCACCATGATGGCGTTGGAGTTCCGGACGGTGGAAAGGCGGTGGGCAATTACGAACACAGTCCGACCGGACATCAGGGCATCCATGCCCTGCTGGACAATGGCCTCCGTCCGGGTATCAATGGAGCTGGTGGCCTCGTCCAGGATCATTACCGGCGGGTCGGCCACAGCAGCCCGGGCGATGGCCAGCAGCTGCCGCTGGCCCTGGCTGAGGTTAGCGCCGTTGCCGGTGAGCATTGTGTTGTATCCGTCGGGCAGGCGGCGGATAAAATCGTCCGCGCCGGCCAGCTGGGCCGCGGCAATGCACTCGTCGTCGTGGGCATCCAGGTTTCCGTACCGGATGTTCTCCATCACAGTGCCGGTAAAGAGGTTGGTGTCCTGCAGCACAATGCCGAGGCTGCGGCGCAGATCTGCCTTCTTGATCTTGTTGATATTGATGCCGTCGTAGCGGATCTTGCCGTCAGAGATGTCGTAAAACCGGTTGATCAGGTTGGTGATAGTGGTCTTGCCGGCGCCGGTGGAGCCCACGAAGGCCAGTTTCTGGCCGGGCTTGGCGTACAGCGAGACATTGTGCAGCACTGTCTTCTCCGGGGTATAGCCGAAGTTGACATCATAGAAACGCACATCGCCCCGCAGACGGGTGTAGGTCAGCGTGCCGTCGTGGTGGGGATGTTTCCAGGCCCACACATTGGTGCGCTCACTGCACTCCTCCATCTCGCCGTCAGCGTTCTCCCTGGCATTGACCAGGGTGACATAGCCGTCGTCCGTTTCGGGCTCCTCGTCCAGCAGGGCGAAGATGCGGTGGGCGCCGGCCAGGCCCATGATGACCATGTTGACCTGGTTGGAGACCTGGCCGATGGAGCCGGCGAACTGCTTGGTCATGTTGAGGAAGGGAACCACGATGCTGATGCTGAAGGCCATGCCGGAGAT
>CAJFPI010000223.1 GCA_904398675.1 uncultured Oscillospiraceae bacterium | reverse complement strand
GGAGTGCGTGGAGCAGGGCAAGAAGTACTTCTCCGTGGCCTCCGGCGGCGGCACCGGCCGCACCCTGCACCCGGACAACATGGCCGCAGGCCCCGCTTCCTATGGTATGACCGACACCATGGGCCGTATGCATTCCGACGCGCAGTTCGCAGGCAGCTCCTCCGTCCCCGCCCATGTGGAGATGATGGGTTTCCTGGGCGCCGGCAACAACCCCATGGTGGGTATGACCGTGGCCTGCGCGGTGGCAGTGGCCGAGAGCCTGAAGTAAGCGTATATTGCTGCACCGCAAAATCCCCGGGACATAAGTCCCGGGGATTTGCATACCCGCCATGTGCCCCCGCCGGGAGGCGGGGTGCGAGCATTTTGCCGGAGGCAAAATCTCGGCGCAAGGGGCGATCCATTCGCCCTGCGCAAGTGCAGTCAGCGGGGCCCCCAAAGCATCAGAGATGCATTGGGGCGGGTATGACCGTGGCCTGCGCGGTGGCAGTGGCCGAGAGCCTGAAGTAAACATCAGAGCAGCCTGTTCCATGCCTTAGACGCAGATGAAAAGCATATGAAAGTCCCCCGGAGCGATGCTCCGGGGGGCTTTTTCAGACAGGCTTTACAGCATGGCTTTCAGCTGCTCCACGGCACTTAGGAAAGCATCCGGGTGGGCCTGGTGAATGTTATGGGGAGAGGAGAGCTCCGTCAGCTGGCAATTTGAAATCAGCTCCACCGCCCGTCGGGCCTGCTGGTCCGAGGCGGCGGCCAAAAGGATGCCGTCAGGGGTCCAGCTGTCCTTGCAGTGTAGAAAGACCGTGGGGACGGTGATATCTGCCATGAGCTGCTCGTGTGAGATGCCGCAGTGCCAGGTATAGTCGTAGAACATCTCGCCGAAGGTGTCGTCATATTGCCGGAGATAGAGAAACATGCTGTTGAGGCTGCCGGGAAGGAAGAAGAACTGCACCGGCCGGTCCGGACAGCGCCGGGCATACCGCTGGGCATAGTCAGCCAGCCGGTCGGAAAGGCCGGGGGGCAGGAACAGCTTTCCCCATAAGCACCGCCGCAGGTAGTATGCTTCCCAGCACTCCTCCCGCCGGGTCAGGCGGTACTGGTGGAGGGGGGCATAGGTGTCCCGGCAGGCAAAGGACTGGGGGAAGAACGCCGGCTCTGTGGAAAATACCGGCGGGTCCTCCAGCACCGCGCCCCGGATCAGGGGGCCGCCATATGCCGCCGCATAGGCGGCCAGAAGACCGCCGGAGGAGTGCCCGGAGACGACGGCGGGCCGGCGGATGACGGTTTTGACAAACCAGATCAGGGCCTCGCCGTGGGGGCGGAGGCCATAGCGGTCCGCGCTGCGGCTGGACTGGCCGTGGCCGAAACAGTCCACGGCAAAGATGTGCCAGCTGCGGCTCAGTTGGGGCAAGACAGAGCAGTAGTCCTTCCAGCAGCCGGTCTGCCCGTGGATCAGCAGCAGGGCGGGGCCGTTGTCCGGCCCTTCGGCATAGTGGAGCACGCTGCCGTCGGGGAGGGAAACGTCCTTCTCCCGGAAACCGGCGCGGCGGGACCGGCGGAGGGGGCTCTGCCAGTAGTGGGTGCAGCGCCAGCAGTAGATATTCACAGCGGCTGACAGCACAGCGGCAATAACCAGAAAAATTTTCACAGCACCTTTTCCTCCCCGTTGGGCAGCAGGCCGGCCGCCTCAGCCAGATGCATCAGATCCCGCTGGTGCAGCAGGGCCAGCCCGCGCTCCTCATCTCCCAAAACCAGCAGCTGGTCTCCGGGCTGGATGCGGAAAAGCTCCCGCGCCTTTTTGGGGATGGAGACCTGGCCCCGCTCCCCCACAGTGACCATGCCGAACAGGTGCCGTCCCCTGGGCGGGATGGGGAGGCCGGAGCCCTGATCGTCGTAGTGGACCAGGCTGTCAAGCGTTACGCCGAATACCTCCGCCAGGGCGCAGCAGCTGCCCAGATCCGGTGTGGTCTCCTCCGCCTCCCACTTCGCCACCGCCTGCCGGGAGACGCCGATCCGCTCCGCCAGCTCCTCCTGGGTCATCTGCCGCCCTTTCCGCAGGGACATGATATTCTTACCAATCATACTGTTCACCTCAGCTCCTATTATAGGAAACGGGCTGCAGCCTGTCTATCAACTGCTGCTGACATGGGCGTAAAATTCAGTTGCCCGGAAATCCCTTGCCACTGCGGCAGCGGCTGTGGTACACTGGAACAAAAGGAGGTATGCAGCATGCAGATCCGTTTCGCCGCGCCGGGGGACGCAGCCGCGCTTTTGAGCATTTATGCGCCCTATGTGGAAGAGACCGCCATCACCTTTGAAACGGCGGCGCCGTCTGAGGAGGCATTCCGGCAGAGGATCGATAAGACGCTCCAGCACTACCCCTATCTTGTGTCGGAGGAGAGGGGACGCGTTTTGGGGTACGCCTATGCCGGGCGGCTGCGGGACAGGGCGGCCTACGACTGGGACGCGGAGCTGTCGATCTACCTGGAACAAAATGTCCGGGGCCGGGGCGTGGGGACGGCGCTGTACCGCTGCCTTCTGGATCTGCTGGCTCTCCAGGGGGTGCGGTGGGCCTATGGGGTGGTGACGATGCCCAATGAGGCCAGCCACCGCCTCCATATGGGCCTGGGGTTCCGCCTGGCGGCCACTTTTCCTGAGATGGGGTATAAGCATGGCCGCTGGTGGGACGTGAACTGGTATCTGAAGGAGCTGGCGCCCCGACGGGAGCATCCCGCGCCCCTCGTACCGCTGAGCGGCACGGCCCCACAGGTTCAGGAGATTTTAACCAGCCACGCACTGTAACGGATAAGATACGGCGGGGTGTATCCTCTTGGGATACACCCCGCCGTGTGCCGTATGGCGAGGGGGAATTATTTTTCAATGGAGCGGTAGCGGCGTTTCATCAGGAGAAGGAAGACCACGATCAGCGCCGTGCCGATCAAAAGGCAGAGGATGGCGCTGAGGTGGAATACCCCGGCAAAGATGTAGCAGATAAAGCTCGCGACTGCCACAGTAATGGCATAGGGCAGCTGGGTGGACACATGGATTACATGGACGCACCGGGCGCCAGCGGAGGACATGATGGTGGTGTCGCTGATGGGGGAGCAGTGGTCGCCGCAGACGGCGCCGGCCAGGCAGGCGGAGATGCCCACGAAGAGCAGGGGATCCGAGGCGTCAAACACACTGACCACAATGGGGATCAGGATGCCGAAGGTGCCCCAGCTGGTGCCGGTGGCAAAGGCCAGCAGGCAGGCCACAATAAAGATCACCGCCGGGAGGAAACTGGCAAGGCCCTCCGCCGCGCCCTTCATCATGGTCTCCACATATACGGCGCTGCCCAGAAGGTCGTTGGACATGTTCTTCAGGGACGTGGCCATGGTCAAGATGGTGATGGCGGGGACCATGGCGATAAAGCCCTGGGGGACGCACTCCATGGCCTCCTTGAAGGTGATGAGCTTGCGGCCCATGAGATAGAGCAGGACGAAGATCAGGGCGATAACGGCGCCCCAGGGGAGGCCCACTGTGGCGTCGGTATTGGCGAAGGCGGCCACAAAGTCGCCGGCGCACTCGGTGCCACCCCAGATGTCCACACCGAAAAACCCGCCCACATAAATAAGGCCGACCACAGACAGGATCACCAGCACCACAATGGGCAGCACCAGATCCAGCACCCGGCCCCGGGGGTTGGACTCCGCGATGATTTCGTCCACCCGCTCGTCGGTGGAGAAGAGGTCGCCCTTCAGCTCGGCGTTGCGCTCATGGAGGCGCATGGGGCCGAAGTCCGCCTTCATCAGGACCACAGCAACAATAAAGACAAAGGTCAGGAGAGAGTAGAAGTTGTAGGGAATGGCCCGGATAAACAGCTCGATACCGGAGTAGCCGGTACCCTCTGCATAGGAGGATACGGCGGCGGCCCAGGAGCTGATAGGGGCGATCATGCACACCGGGGCGGCGGTGGCGTCGATAAGATAGCTGAGCTTTGCCCGGGAGATCCGGTGGCTGTCGGTGACGGGGAGCATAACAGAACCCACCGTGAGGCAGTTGAAATAGTCGTCAATAAAAATCAGAACGCCCAGCACAAAGGTGGCAAACTGCGCTCCGGCCCGGGATTTGATGTGGGCCTGGGCCCAGCGGCCAAAGGCGGCGGAGCCGCCGGACTTGTTCATCAGCGCCACAACCACGCCGAGAATCACCAGAAACAGGAAAATACCGGCGGTGGACTCCACGGCGGCGATCAATCCATCGGAGACCAGATGGTCCACCGTGGAGGCTGCGGCAGAGGCCACGGCGACCGCAGCGGAGCTGCCGGCGGCAGCGGCCTCGTGGGCCGCAGTGCCGCTGGCAAATACGGCGCCTACAAGGATGCCGATGAACAGCGAGGAGTAGACCTCCTTGGTGAGGAGGGCCAGGCCGATGGCGATGATGGGCGGCACCAGCGCCCAGAAGGTGGCATAGGTGTTGGGGACCAGAATGGGAACGAGGATGGCCAGCGCAAGAATGACCACTACCGCCGCGCCCGTAACGATCCGGCGACGCAGGTTCATGATGTGTTTCCTCCTAAAACAAAAAATCAGTCATGACGCAATCATGACTGAACACATACATGCCCCCGTCATGACAGCACTCCACTTTCGTGACAGTCCGCCGGATCTTCTCCGTCGGCCCAGGAGCGGTTTTCCCAGACAGGAAAGCCGACCTTCGGCGGCAACCCCTTTCCCCACCCCGGTGTCTGCCGGAGGGCGGTGGGTACTCTTGGCTGCCGCGCCTCTATCATAACTGCGATATGGTCCCTGCCGGAAGGACAGGGTCTGGCTCCTATTGTAGCCTGGAAAAACCATTTGTCAACCCTGAATTTGCTGAAAAGTCGAAAAAAGAGGAGATTCTGCCTGCATACCGGAGAGAAAATTCTTTGAAACAGAGCGGCAGCGGCGGAAAACGTGTTGCACCCGGCGGGGGGATGTGATACAATACCGGCAAGAAACCAATCCGGCGATCACGGCAGCGAAAGGCGGGAGGCATAACGGGACGGACAGCGTGACGGGGAGGGATTCCGCTTGCTGAAGGTGAAGGACGCGGAGCAGGGACTCCGCAGCGGAGCATATCATCAGGAGCTTAGCCGCGTATACGGCGCTGATGCCACCCGGGCTGCGGGTCGGCTGCTGGCGCTGCTGCGCGGCTTTTGTGAACACTTCGGCGCCGGTGGCGACACGCCGGTGTGTTTCTACTCGGCCCCGGGCCGCACGGAGATCGGCGGCAACCACACCGACCACCAGCAGGGGCGGGGCCTGGCGGCGGGAGTGAACCTGGACACCATTGCCTGCGCCTCCCCCACCGGCGGTGACCGGATCCGCATCCAGTCACAAAACCATCAGCCCTGCGAAATCGCCCTGGACACCCTGGCCCCCGTGGCCGGGGAGCTGGGACATTCCCCGGCGCTGGTGCGGGGGGTGGCGGCCCGGATCTCGGACCTGGGCTATCCCGTGGGGGGCTTTGACGCCTACACCACCACCGAGGTGCTGCGGGGCAGCGGCCTGAGCTCATCGGCCACCTTTGAGGTGCTGGTGGCCGCCATGGTCAGCCACCTCTTCTGCGGCGGCGTCCTCTCTCCGGCGGAGCTGGCCCAGACGGCCCAGTACGCGGAAAACGCCTACTACGGCAAGCCCTGCGGCCTCATCGACCAGATGGCCTGCGCCATGGGGGGCGTCATCTCCATCCGCTTTCCCCGGCGGGACGAGCCGGCGGTGGAGCAGGTGGCCTTTGACCTTGCGGCGGCGGGCTACGCGCTGTGCATCGTGGACAGCGGCGTGAGCCACGCGGGGCTCCACACGGAGTATGCCGCCATCCCAAGGGAGATGGAGGCGGTGGCCCAGTGCTTTGGCAAGCGGTACCTCTCCGAGGTGCCGGCGGAGGAGTTTTACGGCAGCGTGGCCGCCGTGCGGAAACAGTGCGGCGACCGGGCGGTGCTGCGGGCGGTCCACTTCTACAGCGAAAATGATATTGTGGCCCAGGAGCTGGCGGCGGTGCGGCGGCGGGATATGGAGACCTTTCTCCGCCTGGTGAACCGCTCCGGCCGGTCCTCCTGGATGTATCTGCAGAATATCTGCACCTACCACGACCCAAGGCATCAGGAGCTGGGCGTGCTGCTGGCGGTGGCCCAGGAGCTGCTGGACGGAGAGGGGGCCTGCCGGGTCCACGGCGGCGGCTTTGCCGGGACCATACAGGCCTTTGTCCCCCTTGGGCGGCTGGAGGCATTTACCGCCGGGATGGAGCGGGTGGCGGGGAAGGGCAACTGCCATGTGCTCACCTTCCGCAACACCGGGGCCTGCGCCCTGATTGCCTGAGAAGTGTTTTCAAGGAGGGAAAGTATGAACGCAGTGATCGACCAGCTGCTGACCTACGCCATCCGGCGGGGGCTGATTGGGCCGGAGGATGAAATCTGGGCGCGCAACGCCCTTTTGGAGGTGCTGGAGCGCCCGGACTATGCCCGGGAAGAGACGGGGGAGGAGGAACCCCTGGCGCAGCTTTTGGAGCGGCTTACCGACGACGCCGTGGAGCGGGGGATCTGCGGGGCGGACCAGGTGAGCCGGGACCTCTTTGACACCCGGCTCATGGGTGTTTTGACCCCCCGGCCCAGCCAAGTGCGGCAGCGGTTTGACCAGCTGTACCGGCAGGATCCCCAAAAGGCCACCGACTGGTTCTATGCCTTCAGCGGCGACACCAACTACATCCGACGGGACCGGATCGCCCGGGACCTGCGGTGGACGGTGGACACGGACTACGGTGCGCTGGATATCTCCATCAATCTCTCCAAGCCGGAGAAGGATCCCAAGGCTGTGGCGGCCCTGCGCCATGCGGTGAACACCAGCTACCCCCGCTGCGCCCTGTGCGCGGAAAACGAGGGGTACGCCGGCCGCATGGACCACCCGGCCCGGCAGAACCACCGGATCATCCCCCTGACAGTGGCAGGGGAGCAGTGGTACTTCCAGTACTCCCCCTATGTCTACTTCAACGAGCACTGTATCCTCCTCAGCCGGGAGCACCGGCCCATGGAGATCACCCCCCTGACCTTCCGGCGGCTGCTGAGCTTTGTGGAGCAGTTCCCTCACTACTTTATGGGCAGCAATGCCGACCTCCCCATCGTGGGCGGCTCCATCCAGACCCATGACCACTTCCAGGGCGGGCGGTACGTCTTTCCCATGGAGCGGGCGGAGGAGGACTACGCCTTCACTGTGCCGGGGTGGCCGGATGTGGCGGCGGCGGTGATCCGCTGGCCGCTGTCGGTGATCCGCCTGCGGGGGGCGGACAGGGAGCGGGTGGCCTCCCTGGCGGACCATATCCTGGCCGCCTGGCGGGGGTACAGCGACGAGGAGGCAGTGATCTTCGCCGAGACCGGCGGCGAGCCCCACAACACCATCACCCCCATCGCCCGGCGGCGGGGCACGGACTTTGAGCTGGACCTGTGCCTGCGGAACAACCTGACCACCCCGGAGCACCCCCTGGGCCTCTACCACCCCCACCAGGAGATCCACCACATCAAGCGGGAGACCATTGGTCTCATCGAGGTGATGGGCCTTGCCATCCTGCCGCCTCGGCTCAAGCGGGAGCTGGCGGCGGTGGAGGAAAAGCTCCTGAATGGCGGGGATCTCTCCGCCGATCCCCTGACAGCCCCCCACGCCCCCTGGGCCGAGGAGATCCGCGGCCGGTATGGGAAGGAGCTCACAGCGGAGAGCGTATGGCCCATCCTCCAGCGGGAGACAGGGCTGACTTTTGCCAGAGGTCTGGAGCACGCGGGGGTGTTCAAGTGCGGCGAGGCGGGCCGCGCCGCCTTCCGCCGGTTCACGGATACCCTCTAAAAACAACCGAACCAAAAGAGTAAGCGCCCCGGGACTTTTGTCCCGGGGCGCTCTTTGCGGGGATAGGGGTGCGCTACTGGCTGACCTCCACGCCCCGGACCACATGGTTCTCGTCCACAATGAGGTCCATGGTGTTGGCAAAGGCCAGGGCGTCGCTGAGGGTGATCCAGGCGCCGGTGGTGCGGTTGTAGCAGATCACGCTGTCGCTGACCGTGTAGCCCACGCCGCCCACATACACCAGCTGGGGACTGCGCCAGGCGGAGGAGGAGACATTCTTCAGCTCCGTCAGCTTGGCGGTGCCCAGGATGCGCTTGCCGTCGGAGGAGATGGCCAGCCCCGCCCACTCGCCGCTGCGGTGGAAGTTGGGGTAGTTGAAGGGACCGTAGGTGGT
>CAJFPI010000222.1 GCA_904398675.1 uncultured Oscillospiraceae bacterium | reverse complement strand
GGCCATCGCCGACACCAACTGCGATCCCGACGAGATCGACTATCCCATCCCCGGCAACGACGACGCCATCCGCGCCATCAAGCTGATCGCCTCCATTATGGCCAACGCCATGCTGGAGGGCAAGCAGGGCGAGCAGGAGGAGGCCGCCGAGGAGGGCGAGGCTGCCGAGGAGAAGACCGCCGAGTAAAATAACCGGATTTGGTAAACCCTATGGGGCGGGCAGGTCCCGCCCCATTTTTCCGCGCACGGCGCGATCATTTGAATGGAGGATATAAATTATGGCTTTTACAGCTGCTGATGTGAAAAACCTGCGGGAAATGACCGGCGTTGGCATGATGGACTGCAAGAAGGCCTTGGTGGCCTCTGACGGCGATATGGACAAGGCCGTTGAGTATCTCCGGGAGAAGGGCCTGGCTGCCTCTGCCAAGAAGGCCGGCCGCATTGCTGCCGAGGGCATGGCCTACGCCGCAGTGATCGATGGGGTTGGCGTTGTGGTGGAAGTCAACGCCGAGACCGACTTCGTGGGCAAGAACGAGAAGTTTGTGGACTTTGTCAAGGGCGTGGCTGCCACGGCTGTGGCCTGCAAGCCCGCGGATCTGGACGCGCTGATGGAGTGCAAGTACAACGGCACCGACCTCACCGTGCTCCAGCAGCAGCAGGAGATGGTGCTGGTGATCGGCGAGAACATCAAGGTCCGCCGCTTTGCCCTGTTCACCGATGGGTTCTCCGTGCCCTACATCCATGCCGGCGGCAAGATCGGCGTGCTGGTGAATCTGGAGGTCTCCGGCGGTATCGACGCCACCGAGATCGGCAAGAACGTGGCCATGCAGATCGCTGCTCTGAATCCCCGTTTCTGGGACAAGAGCCAGGTGACCCAGGACGTGCTGGATGAGGAGAAGAAGATCATGCTGGCCCAGATGGCCAACGATCCCAAGATGGCCGGCAAGCCCGACAAGGTCAAGGAGAACATCGTGGCCGGCAAGCTCAACAAGTTCTATGCCGAGAACTGCCTGATGCAGCAGGAGTACGTCAAGGACAACGACATGAGCGTGGAGAAGTATATGGAGTCCGCCGCCAAGGCGCTGGGCGGCAAGGTCACCTTCAAGGATGCCGTTCGCTTTGAGAAGGGCGAGGGCATCGAGAAGAAGGAGTCCAACTTCGCCGAGGAGATCGCCTCCATGATTAAGTAAGGGAGCCTCCCTGCTGAATCAAAAGCAAAGCAGCGGTCTGAAAAAGGACAGATAAAAGGCCCCGGGGATTTCTGATCCCCGGGGCCTTTCCAGGCTGTCAAAAAAATCTGACCAGACTTTTTGACAGCCTGGAAAATGCCGTTACTTTCCCACTGCTGCGCAGTGCGAAAGTCCTCGCTGCGCTCGCCGCACGCCTTGCGCGGCAAGGCTTTGCGGGGCATTTGATTTGATTCGAGGCGGGTTTCGCCCCCTCGAGCTCCCCCGTGGCGCATGAAGTTTTGCGCCTGAAGGGAGTTCTTTGACACTCTGAAAAAGGCCCCGGGATTTCTGATCCCCGGGGCCTTTCTTTGCCTGGAGCGGAATTTTCTGTTGAGTACAGGAAGGATTCCTGCTATAATAAGAAAAACGTATGTTCGATAGGGGGTTACCGTCATGTCAGATCTGCTGAAGGGGCTGAACGACGCGCAGCGACAGGCAGTGACGACCACGGAGGGCTTTGTCCGCGTTGTCGCCGGAGCGGGCTCCGGCAAGACAAGAGCGCTCTCCCACCGCTTTGCCTATTTGGTGAACGAGCTGGGCATCCTGCCGGGAAACATCCTCTGCGTTACCTTTACCAACAAGTCGTCAAACGAGATGCGACAGCGCATCCACCAGCTTACCGGCGACAACGACACCGGTTATATCAACACCTTCCACGGGTTCTGCGTCTCCGTGCTCCAGGAGGACAGCCACGCTGTCCAGTATCCCAAGAGCTTTCTGGTGCTGGACAATTCCGACATCGACGCCATGCTCCAGATCATCTACGAGGAGCGGGGGCTGACCCTGCGGGACATGACCTTCTCCGCGGCCCGGGACATGATCGAGATCCAAAAGCTGTTCAAGCGGCCGGACTACTACCTGGACATGATCACCATGTCCCTGGATACGCTGAAGGAGAAGTATGACCAGGCGGACACGCCAGTAGACATCATCTTTTACGGATATCTCTACCAGGAGAAGAAGTGTTTTGGCCTGGACTACAACGACTTAATTAAATTTTCCCTGTATATCTTCCGGGAGCATCCGGACATCCGGCTCAAGTGGCAGCAGCGGCTGGAATACATCATGATCGACGAGTTCCAGGACATCGACCAGCTCCAGTACGAGCTGATGGAGGTGCTCTGCGGCTACCACAAGAACCTCTTTATCGTGGGGGACCCGGACCAGACCATCTACACCTGGCGGGGCGCCAATGTGAAGTACCTGCTGGACTTTGACCAGAAATTCCCCGGTACGCAGACCATCCTGATGATGGAGAACTACCGCTCCACGCCGGAGATCCTGGCGGCGGCCAACTCCCTCATCGAGAAAAACCAGTACCGGATCAAAAAGGCGCTGATCCCCACGCTGCCCGCCGGAGCCCCCGTGATCTGCCACTTCGCGGAGACCCAGGAGGCAGAGGCCAGGTGGATTGCGGGGGAGGTGCAGCGGCTCCACGGGGAGGGCGTTCCCTACCGGGAAATGACGGTTCTCTACCGGGCCCACTATGTGACCCGGGCGGTGGAGGAGGTCCTGCTGGGGGAGAAGATCCCCTATACCATCTACAGCGGCGTCCAATTTTTTGGCCGCATGGAGATCAAGGACGCCATCAGCTATCTGCGGATGATCGCCTATCGGGATGACCTGTCCTTCCGGCGGATCGCCAACGTCCCCAAGCGGAACCTGGGCAAGCGGCGGATGGCGTTTTTGCAGGAGTATGGGGAAAAGCATGGCTGTTCCCTGTATCAGGCGCTGCAGAATAACCTGGAGGACCCGATGCTGAAGGGGACAGGGGCCCGAAAGCTTGTCAGCCTGATTGAGACCTTTGCCGCCGGGTATGAGGGGCGGCCGGTGTCCGAGGTGCTCTCCGCTCTGCTGAACGAGAGCGGCTACGAGAAAATGCTCCGCACCGAGGGCAGCCAGGAGCGGCTGGACAACCTGGCGGAGCTGAAACAGTCCATTTATGAGTATGAGACCACCTGCGGCGAGGAGGTCACCCTGGAGCACTACCTCCAGCATGTGGCGCTCTTTACCAACGCGGACACGGCGGAGCAGGGGGACAAGGTGAAACTGATGACCGTCCACGCCGCCAAGGGCCTGGAGTTTCCCTATGTGTTTCTCTGCGGCATGAACGAGGGGATCTTCCCCTCCCGAAAGGTGCGGACCATCCAGGCCATGGAGGAGGAGCGGCGGCTGGCTTTTGTGGCCCTGACAAGGGCGGAGCGGCGGCTGTACCTCTCCGAGGCGGACGGGCGGAACTTTGATGGTTCCCCCCGCTACCCCTCCCGGTTCCTCCTGGACATCGATCAGGAGCTGCTGACCTTCACCCGGCCGCCTCAGGAGGGGCTGATCCGCGCGGCAGAGGATTCCATTGCCTGCAGCCGAAGATTCCTGGTGGAGGCGGAGGGGGCGGAGGCCCTTCCGGCAGGAGCCCGCGTCCGCCACGAGATCTTCGGAGCGGGGACGGTGCTGGAAACGGATATCGGCCGGGGGTCCTATCTGATCCAGTTTGATTCCGTGCAAACACCTAGGCGGATCGCCTTTCGGATCAAGCTGGAGCAGCTTTAACCGGCAACGTCCGGCGGCGCGGGGAGACCCGCGTCTTGCAGGGGAGGCGCGGATTTGCTATAATAAGGGGAAATCATAAAGGAGGTACCTCTATGCGGAAAGACTTTGGTGCAAAGCCCTACATCTATCCCCAGCCGGTGCTGATCATCGCCACCTACGGCGAGGACGGAACACCGGACGCCATGAATGCCGCCTGGGGCGGCATCAGCGATATGAACAAGATCGCCATGTACCTCAGCGCCAGCCACAAGACGGTGAAGAACATCCTCCAGCGCAAGGCCTTTACTGTCAGCATGGCGGACGCGGACCATGTGACGGCCTGTGACTATGTGGGCATCGTCTCCGCCAACGACGTGCCGGACAAGCTGGCCCGGTCCGGGCTCCACGCCACCAGGAGCGAGCGGGTGGACGCGCCCCTCATCGACGAGCTGCCCATGACCCTAGAGTGCACGCTGGTGAGCTTTGACGAGGAGACGGAGCTTTTGGTGGGGGAGATCGTGAACGTCTCCGCCGACGAGCGGGTCCTGGGGGAGAACGGGAAGATCGATCCGGCCAAGCTGCGCCCCATCACCTTCGACGCGGTAAACAACGCCTATCTGGTGCTGGGGGAGAAGGTGGGCAATGCCTTCCAGGACGGCAAGGCCCTGAAATAACCATACAGCGGAACACACAGCAAAACGGCGCACCGAGTTTTTCGGTGCGCCGCTGTTTGCTGCAATGCTTGAAGTTTATTTGGTGCCGAAGATCCGGTCCCCCGCGTCCCCCAGCCCCGGGACGATATATCCGTGTTCATTAAGGTGGTCATCCACCGCGCCGCAGTAGATCTCCACATCCGGGTGTTCCTCCTGTACCCGGCGGACACCCTCCGGCGCGGCCAGGAGCACCATCAGCTTGATCTGCCGGCAGCCGTACTGCTTTAAAAAGGAGATGGCCGCCGCCGCGCTGCCGCCGGTGGCCAGCATGGGATCCACGATCAGCGCCTCCCGCTGGTCAATATCCTTGGGCAGCTTACAGAAATAGGTCACCGGCTCCAAAGTCTCCTCGTCCCGGTACAGGCCGATGTGGCCCACCCGGGCGGAGGGCACCATCCGCAGCACCCCCTCCACCAGGCCGAGACCGGCTCGGAGAATGGGCACCACGGCGAATTTCTTCCCCTTCAGCGTGGGAGCGGTGGTTTTGCACAGGGGCGTCTCCACCTCCTTCTCCGTCAGGGGCAGATCCCGGGTGGCCTCATAGGTGAGGAGCATGCCGATCTCGCCCACCAGCTCCCGGAAATCCTTGGTGGAGGTGTTTTTATCCCGCAGGATGGTCAGCTTGTGGAGCAGCAGGGGGTGGTCCACCACATGCAGTGTGGAAGGCGTCATAGGGATTCCTCCGTTTCTGATGCAAGGCCGGTCAGCGGTCCTTGTGGTTTTCCTCCAGGGATGCGCCGCAGAAGGGGCAGTGGGAGGTGCCGAGGGGAGTGCGGTCAGAGATATGCCGCCCGCAGGAGGGGCAGCGGAACTTGACAGCGTGGATGACCATGCCGGCCAGTATGAGCACAACGCCTGCAACGGCGAGGGCGCTCCAGTGTCCGTGGCGGAAACCGGAAGAGCGATAACTGATGACAAGGAGCACCGCGCCGAGAAGGGTAACTGCCCAGGAGAAAAACCGCCACTTATGAATGCCCATACGCCCTCCTTTCCGGCAAAAGCCGATGGAACTCAGTTGTCCGCCTTCGCCTCCAGCCGGTGCACCAGATAGGGGATGGCGCTCTCAAACTCCACGCCGTACCACTTGGCGTCCGGAGCGGCCAAAGTCAGACGGATGCACTCCACGGTGTAATCCGCCGCCAGGGCCAGGGCGTCCCCCAGGGAGAGGCCGTTCATCAGCGCACCCACACAGGTGGAGGCGAAGACGTCGCCGGTGCCGTGGAAACTGGCGGGCAGATGCTCGTTGAAATAGCTGCCGAAGGTATCTGCGGCCTTGTCGTAGTACATGACGCCCAGGCGGCCCCCCTCAAAGCTGACGCCCGTAAGGGCCGCATACCGGGGCCCCAGGCGGCTGAGGGCCAGGAGCATCTCCCGGATATACCCCTCGTCCTGCTCTGTGCGGTAGGGAAGTCCGGTGAGGAGGCTGGCCTCCGTCAGGTTGGGCACAATCAGGTCCGCCTTGGCGCAGACCTTGGCCATCTCGGCGGGGAAGTCCGGGCCGAAGGCGGGGTAGAGTTTGCCGTTGTCCGCCATCACCGGGTCCACCACAATGAGATTGTCCTCCGTCTTAAAGGCATCAAAGAAACGGCAGACGTCGCCGATCTGCTCCTTGGAGGCGAGATAGCCGGTGTAGATGGCGTCAAAGGTGACGTGCTCCGCCTGCCAGTGGGCGGCGATGGGGGCGATCTGGTCGCTGAGATCCTTGCAGGTGAAGTTTTGGAACATGGTGTGGGTGGACAGCACCGCCGTGGGGACGATGGCGCACTCCACCCCCATGGCGGAGAGGATGGGCAGGGCCACGGTAAGGGAGCACTTGCCCAGGCAGGAGATATCCTGGATGCTGACAATGCGTTTCATAAGAGGCACTTCCTTTTTTTGTAATCTGCCTAGATGATAGCAGACCAACTGGCCTCTCAAAAGCCCCAGTTTTTAGGCTTTCCATGGTATCAGCCTGGCGGGAGGGACGGCCGCAAGGTGTCCCGCATCAGCCCTGGCCCATCCGCTCCAGCCGCTCCCGCTCCGCCTGGCTCAGGCGGAGATACACCGGAACCAGCGCCTGGGGGGAGACGGTCTTTCCCTCCCGGGCCAGCTCCTCCCCCCGGAGACCCACCCCCACCGCGCTCTGCAGCAGCAGGTGGCTGGGGGCCAGGGAGCAGGCGGAAAAGCCCATGGCAAGCAGGGCATCCCGGCAGAGCCGGGCGCCGTCACCCACCACGGTATAGGGGCGGGCGGGATCCAGCTCCGCCGCCAGCTCCGCAAGGGAGATGGCCCGGTCAGGGGCCAGGCGGCGCAGCGAGCCGACCTCAGCGGCAAAGACAGCGTTGTAGACCTGCTGGCGCCGGGCGTCCATGGCACAGATCAAAGTGGTGTCCATGTGGGCCAGAGGCCAGACCATGGCCTCCAGGGTGCTGACAGCCACACAGGGCCTGTCCAAAGCCCAGGCCAGCCCCTTCACAGCGGACACGCCGATCCGCAGCCCGGTAAAAGACCCCGGCCCCGCCGCCACGGCGATGGCGTCCATGGTCTCCAGCTTCAGCTCGCTGTTGTGGAGCATGGATTCCACCATGGGCATCAGGGTGCGGCTGTGGGTGAGGCCGGTGGCCTGAAAGGCGGAGGCGATGAGCGCGCCGTCCTCCACAACAGCACAGGAGGCGGCCTTGGCCGAGCTCTCCACGGCTAATATCCTCATTCCTCCAGGCCTCCTATCTCGATGTATCGCCAATCCTCATTTTCCCCGCTGCGCCGGATGTCCACCCGGATGGTGTCCGCCGGCAGGGCGCCGGCGATCCGCTCGCTCCACTCCACCACGCAGACGCCGCCCCGGGAGAGGTAGTCCTCCCACCCGATGTCGAAGAGGTCGTCCTCCCCGGACAGGCGGTACATATCAAAGTGGAAGAGGGGGATCGTTCCCTCGTATTCATTGACAATCGTAAATGTTGGGCTGGTGACCCGGCCCATGCAGCCGAGGCCCGCGGCCAGTCCCCGGGTGAAGGCGGTTTTTCCCGCCCCCAGATCCCCGAAACAGGCGACTACATCGCCGCTATGGAGTTTTTGTGCCACTTCCCGGCCGATTGCCTCCGTCTCCGAGACGCTGTGCGAGATCCAATTCATAACGTTTCCTTCATCCTAGCTCTGTGGTATTTTGTTTCGTCATCGCCGGGCATGCAGGCTGCCGGCACTTTCTAATATTTATGCTCAGTATAACATAGATCCCATAGAGAAGGAAGAGTAAACTCCTCAGCAGGGAACGAATTTTTCCCCGGGCCGTGGGGGATGTTTACACTGGGGGCGATTTGTGCTACACTAGGGAGAAGATTCCAAAAAAGGAGAGCGGCCCGTGCGTTCCATCCAAGAGACAATCCAATACATCTGGCGCAAGGCGGATATCGCGCTGCTGGCGCTGATCGTCGCTGCCAGCTGTTATGGGCTGGTGCTGGTGACCAGCGCCTCCCAATATACCGGGGACAACCGCAACACCATTGTTCAGGCGGCGGCCATTGTCCTGGGCATCTGCGGCTATTTCTTCTTCTCCGTGGCGGATGTGGAGCACTTCTCTGAGAAGTGGCAGTGGTTTTTTGTCTTCAATGTGGGGTTTATCCTGCTGCTGCTGACGCCCTTGGGCGTGGAAGAGAACGGCAATCGCTCCTGGCTCTATACCCAGGGGATGCCCACCAGCATCCAGCCGGCGGAAATCGTCAAGCTGACCTTCACCATCCTCCTGGCCAAGCAGATCGCCTGGTTCCGGGAGAACCGGCGGATGCGGGGCTGGGACTCCCTGCTGTGGCCGGCAGCACACACGGGGTTTATGTTTGTGCTGATTTTCGTGGTCTCCTCCGACGCCGGCAGCGCTATGGTGTATTTCGTCATCTATATAGGAATGGCTTTTGCTGCCGGCCTCGCCTGGTACTGGTTTGCTACCGGCGCGGGGCTTGTGGGCCTGGGGGTGGCGGTGCTGATTGTCATCGACAAGGTCCCCAGCCACATGATGGAGCGGTTCCGGGTGATTTTTGACCACAGCTATGACCCCACGGGGGTGGGCTGGCAGCAGACCCGGGGCCTCATGGCCCTGGGCAGCGGCGGCGTCTTCGGCCAGGGGCTCTTCAACGGCATCCAGACACAGTCCCTCAACGAAGCGGCCATCCCGGAGCGGGAG